>CAZMJH010000107.1:1549-5109 GCA_964566595.1 uncultured Candidatus Poseidoniales archaeon | reverse complement strand
TGGACCATGCATTAATGTCCCCACTATTCCTATATCTCCCGCAGGGTTATGTGCTAATGCAATCCAAGGTCTTCCATCATCATCGATTTCTATGTCTATGAAATCTCCAAATCCACCACACCGTTTATCGCCACAATCATCATCTTCATCTAAAGCATCATCTGGTTGATTTACAGCAACTGTCGTGATTAGTGGATGTTCATTAAAAGCATCAGTTACGATACCCATGTAACCGTTCCATCCACCTTCATCAACTTCTTCACCTATGTATCCAAATACAACACGGCCTTCTTCACCTGCAAAAATAGTTGGAAAACCAGTCTCAGTAACATTTGGCGGTGCAACCATCCATGGTTCTGACCAAGTATCTCCATGATTACGTGAATAAGCAACATAAGGCATATGGTCTTCAGAAATCCACATAGCGTATAAGTTATTTTCTTCATCTACGGCAGTAGCTACTTCGTGTGAATGCCAACCATCTTGCATACCTATTTCAGTAGTAATTGTGTGCTCAGTCCAAGAATATCCTCCATCCATACTACGGTAAACTGCGGGGCCATCACATGAAGGATTTCCTCTGTAAATTGTACCATCATTTCCTCCTGCAAGATGTCCATGTAATCCCGAACATTGAGTGGTACCTATTGGAAAACCAGGACGTTGTATGTCCCAAGACATACCTCCGTTCAAACTACGACTACATTGAGGCCCCAATGCAGGAGATCCCGTGTTAATGCAAAAAACATAGATGGTTTCATGAAGCCCAATACCATCTACATCAGGCATGGATGCTATTGATTGATGATCTTGGGGTGAATAATATCCTTCAGCGGAATAAGGGATACTCCATGAATTCCCATCATCATCTGAGTATTCAACAAACATTGCTGTAAGTGCATGCATGTCAAATTTGACAATTCTATCAGTCCACTTATCTACATAAACATAAGGATCATTACTATTTGGAACTTGACCCGTGTCTGGAAATACTGGGTTAAATGGTCCGATATCTTCCCAATTTTGTCCTTGATCCATTGTTCGAATTAAGTGAGTTCCATCACCTGTGCCTCTATAATTTGTCATTATTATTGCACCATTACTAGTAATTCCAATAGTTGGCTCAAATGTAGTATATCCTATTGAATAATAAGTTCCCTCTGCAAAAAATGGACTGTTATTTCCTTGTAAAACTAAACTGCCGTTAAAGTACATATCATCAGTTCCATTTATCCAAGTTCCATTAGGAAAATGATAGAATGTAGTTATTGGTATTGCGTTTTCAAAGTCGTCAAATGGATTTTCCAATACGATTTCTTCTACTTCTGATTCACCAAAACAACCTGAGATACTAGGCATCATTATCGAGACCAGAAGTAACGCAATTAACTTCCGCATGAGAACTCCTACTCGATTATTGCTTTAATCATGCCCACTTAACGATTAATTATGACCTAGCGTCACCAACAACTATGCGCAAGTGTAATGGATGGCTCCTCATACTTGTGATGGTATCACCAATTTTTTCTGGTTGTTTTGGTGATCCTAGCGTATCTGAACCAATAGAAGAAACGGGATATCCTTCAGTGTGGGATAGATATGATGTTGAATATCGCTCAGATGATGTATTTAGTCGAGTTACAATGAATGGCACATATGAAATTGATGAAGTGAGATCAATTTTTGTTGAAGTTGATATACCTGCATCCCAAGGAGGTTGTGCTACAAATGTTCCAACTGATTGTATTGTACATTTAGGATTATGGTTACCGATAATCGAAGGTTGTGATTGGGATTCGGATAATTTGAGTGAAGATTGTAAATTACCAGCAATTGCAGAGGTGGGGCCATATTACAATGATGGTGATGTTGATGCATTAACTCCTGCAGATAGATTAGGAAGATTTTTGATTGAAAATTATGTTCCTCATGGTTATGCAATTGCTCAAGTAAGTGTATTTGGAACTGGAGATAGCACTCATTGTATGGATCTAATGGGTGTTGATGAACAGGCAGGAATTGATGCTGCAATTACTTATCTTGGAAGTGCTCCTTGGGCAAGTGGAAATGTTGGAATTATTGGTAAATCCTATGATGGTTCAACTCCTTGGGAAGCTGCTACATTTGGTAATGAATTTCTAAAGACAATTGTGCCTATGTCTGGATTAATTGGTGTTCAAGATTTGATGTGGCGTAATGGAAGTATGGAAGCAAGAGGTGCTATAATGCATAATGGTGTTTATGGTTCCTTTGGATTAGATGGAGATCTTGAAGATTCACAGACAGGTTGTAAAGGATATATTGAAGGATATTATGCAGGAGTTGGAGCTTATCTCAGTGGAGATGATTTGAGTTGGATGGGTTCAGATTATTGGTCACAAAGACATTTTTTAAGTAGGGCAATTGAAAATTATAATGGTTCTGTATATATTATTCAGGGGATGCAAGATTGGAATGTTGATCCTCACATGGCATTCCCTGTACATCAACAATTAGAAAATGCGGGAATAGAAGTTAAAACATTAGCAGGTCAATGGGGTCATGATTATCCTGATAGAGAAAGTGGCCATTCAGGTCTATCTTCTGGAAGGGGGGCTGAGGCTTATCCCTATACATTAAGGTGGGATTGGGCTGATGAAATGCTGTTATGGTTTAATTGGTATTTGAAAGATGAAGGAGATAAGCCATTGTTAACCGTAGAAATGCAAGATAACCTTGGTGGTTGGAGAGTTGAGGATACATGGCCTCCATCAGATACAGAATATAGGGATTTTTTAGCAGGTTCAGATATTGAAGAAATTAGTGGAGGTTCAACAATAACTACAACTTCAACAACAATACTTGGACTTGGCCCGTTTGAAGAAGATATATTGATTACAGGTATGCCCACATTTCATCTTAAATCTACAGTATTAACCTCTAATAATGGTCATCTGTTTATTGAAATGAGAGATGGTGAAACTGGGATGCATCTTGGTCATGCTGTAATGGATTTGAGATTTCATGCGGGAGGAAAACAAGGGAATCAACTTGCTCCGTTTCAAACAGTAATTGCAATGATGGAATTTTTCCCAATGGACGTTGTATTGCCTGCAGGACACACTCTTGAATTAGTAATTAGCCAAACAGGTGAAGATTACGTTCCAAGTCCTGCTGCAATGGGCCTTGTTCAGCTTGATTTTTCAGATGAAAGTGTATTGACTCTTCCTATCGTTAATCGTACAAGTGAACATTATTTTCGTGCTTCTGGTCATGATTATTCTGGAGAAAATGGGGCTAGAAGTTATTGAAAAAGGGTCTTAATAGTTAGTATGTTTAGGTGATTTTGTGCTAGGGATGAAGAGAGTTACAGCCGCATTTTTGTTGTTGATGATTATACAACCAATAATTGCTGGTTGTTTTGGGGAGGAATTGGAAGAAACCCCTTCACTACCTCCCTCTATATTTGAAAAATTTAGAAGTTACGATTCAGGTCTTGATGACCAAAGAAATTTTACTTCAATTGATTTAGCAATTAACTCCTCTACAAATTTAAGTTGGGCTGTTTTTGGTAACGAGGA
>CAZMJH010000107.1:0-1539 GCA_964566595.1 uncultured Candidatus Poseidoniales archaeon | reverse complement strand
TTTGAGAGTTATAAAATGGTAGACCTAGTTGAAGCAAATGATCCAGTTTTTTTTAATTCTACAGAATTGAGTTCTAACGATACTGTGCAAACATATTGGGCAGTCTTTAACAAAAATCAAGGTGGAAATTGTTGCGAACATTATCTTGCAGCTACAAAAGAGGGTTTACTTTTGAATTTTGGAGGTGAATATCCTACTTGGAGTGTTGATAGAGGCCATACTTGGGATGAATATCTTCCTACAATTCTTTCTCAATTTGGTTGTTTAGAACCAAAACCAACCGTTCCTGGGCAAGAAGGACTCGGTGAAGGAAGTATTGTTCAAGCAACAAATGGGGATATTATTTCAATGGGTTGGTTCCCCTATCCTAGTACAAGTGGAGTAGATCAATTTTATGCATTTTTTTATGATGCAGAGGATGAAGAATGGAGTTGGTGTTTTAATCGCACACCTGAACCATTCTATGATAGATCGTGGCAAGTAGAAGTTGTAGGCCCAATTGCTGGCGGAATTTATGGTAGTGGTCCTTGGGCAAGTTTAGTCATCTCAAATTTTTGGCATCAAGTGCAAAATATTGGTGGACAAATATCCACTGATGGATTGAATTATGATTATTTTCCTTTTCCAGATAGAGATGGAAATTTAGACGTAGAACAAATTAATCTTACAGCAAGTGAGTTGGGTGTTGAATGGGATTATACTAAACCCCACAAAGAAATGAGGGCTTTCCCAGTACCTTCTGGAGGATTATATTTTCCTAATTATTTTGTAAATGGAGATGATGCATTTCTCGATACAAATTTGGATTGGTACAAAGCAGAAACAATGGAAGGAAACTCATTGCCTAGCGAGTATTGTGCATTTGATTCTAGTGCTGCATTACATTGTGTGATTCGCGAGGGATTGATGATAAACCATCAACTTTCATGGGATGGTGGAGAAACTTGGGAAAATCAAACATATAATTTATCAGGAATGGCAGCAGATATTGAAGAATGGGAATTTCATGCAAATGGAGAACACGATTTATTCGTATTGAATGTGAGGTACCAAAGTTCAGAAGGCCCAGATATTGATGTTGCTTGGCATGTTAGGGATTTTAGTCAGTCATTAGTGCCAGATCAATTTACTTATCTTGGGTTGGGAGATCTTGATTCTACTTCAGGTGCTGGAAATGATATAAGATTTGATTTTGCAAGTATGGGAATTCTTCCTGATGGTGGTTCGTTTATTGCTTATATGGATAGTAGTGATCCTGATCCTCTTTTTGGCGTTGAATTAATGATGCCAGATACATATGGGCCTATGCCCTTTTGAGAATCGTGACTAGAAAAGATTCAATCCCTCATTAATTTCTGCCGAGTTACATTCAATTACCCATTCAACATCAATTATCAGTTGTAAGGGAATGCAGTCGGTCTGTTTGTTCGCTAGCGTTCCGACAGGCCCACTGAATACCCATCAAACCGATTTTGGAAGTTAAGTGGGTAATCGGATAACCCCCTGCAATCTATCCGAAAACGATTATGTCTGCAAATA
>CAZMJH010000106.1:0-5132 GCA_964566595.1 uncultured Candidatus Poseidoniales archaeon | reverse complement strand
AAACCCATTTTTTTGAGAATTTCAGCCATCCATGGAGCAACATATCCCCCAGGAGATCTAAACCATGGCCTCCATAAATCCCCTGCGAAATTTTTAATGATTTTTATCCCTTTTATTATTTCTTTTTCAAACATTTGCTTATCTGGATTAAATGCAGACCAGCACCTATGGGAATATCCATGACAACCGATTGTAATTTTTCCACCATTAGTTTGACTTTTTTTGAGAAGTTTATTTAATAATGACTTGAAAACGCTACATTCTAATTGTTCACCTATGACAAATATTGTTATTGGCCATTTGATATTTTTCAAATGCCATTTTTCAAATTGCTCTATACTATATTTCATTATTTTACTAGTTGAGTTTTCTTTTGCATTTTTTCGACTTCTTGTAGGGTGGCCTTGAAATTTTGGATGATGAAAAATATCGTCAGTATCGATAGTTAACCAAACAGAATTTAAGTTTTTCAATTCATCACCCTTATTTTATTTTATTAAGTGGTAATATGAATGTATAATATAAAACCTCTTTTCCATGAAGTTTTAAAATAGTTTTTTCAAATAAATTTTGATTCATTTTTAATTTTCGCATCACATGTTTACAAGTTGCTAAACCCGCTATATTTTCAGGATTAACAGTAATTTCCAAACTTTTTGATTTGTAAAATTCAGATAACCAAATTAATGTGGCATAAATTGCTCTTGTTACAATTCCTTTTCTTTGACAACTTGATTTAACCCAATATCCAAAATTAAGATCACCAGTTTGATTAGTCATTCTATCAATTCCAATTAAACCAACGATTTCGTTTGTATCCTTATATCGTATTGTCCAGTGATGTATTTCTCCATTTTGGCTTTGAATTTCTGTTTCTAAAAGAAAATTAATAATTTGTGGTTTTATTTTCTTTTGAATTTTAATCCAAGGCATGGCATCAAATAAATCATCAAGATTTTCATTAATAGCTTCCATTATACCTTCAATATCAGAACCTTTTATTGGAACTAATACTAATTCCGAATCGATATTGATCTTTACAGTTGGCTGGAGGGGTTCCAGATAATCACAACCTAACTTAATTTTGAAATGGCATTTGATACATTAGAATCGTTAGGATATTGAGCTTGTGCTTTAGTTAACATTTGCATTAATTCATAATCTCTTCCAAATCGTTTTAATAGCACCCCAATATGGAATAATAAATCAATACTATCTCCAAGATGAGGTCCAATACGATCTAATGTTTCTTCAGCCTTACTATTATTTCCATTCTTTGCAGCTGCCATGGCATCAAGTAATTCTCTTCTTAAATCTCTAGAATCCCATTTTTTTTCAGCAGGCCAAGGCCATACTGTTCCTTTAGTTAGTAAACTTCCATTATTGGATGGAAGAGTTACTGTAGAAATATTTGGTTGAGTAAGATAAGGAGATTCAGTTGTTTGATTCGGAGGCAATTCTACAGGAGCAGGAGGCGGAGGCAATTCTACAGGAGCAGGAGGCAATTCACTATCTTCTACTAATTGAGAAACTTCTTCATATTCAACATCCTTTTTTGAAGGAGGTTTAGGTATTGCTATACCCCCTAAATCTAAATCCTCCTCTTCTTCCTCATCATCTTCATTTTCTAATTCTTCCTCATTTGGATTTGCTTCTGTTTCAACAACTCCAGAAGGTGTCATCCGACTAGTAACAAATTCAGGTGCGTGTTCTGATGGGATTGAAATAAATTCCTCATCATCATCATCATATATTGCTTCTACAGTAATTTCTTGAGCATCTAAATTAATTACATCTTCAACTTCACGAATAATTTCTTCATCTTCTTCTTCAATATCAGAATTTAATAAACCAATTAAGCCATCTTCTTCATTAGGTGTTATGTTTAAACTTTGATGTCGTGGACTGAGCTTTAATTCATAGAAACAAAGAGGGCACTCAGTGTCATCATGAGTGACTATAGTACTACAGAGTGGGCACTTAGGAGCCGAATCATTATCTTTCTTTTTCCAAAACGCCATATCTTCCCACAGAATTGTCGGGTTCAATGATGGATATAATACCAACCTAGTCCTGTTATTGATAAATTTGTATTACACAAGACCCATAGAGCAATCACAAATAGCCTACTTATGGCCAAGGAGCGGAAGTCGGAACCTGTTCGCGGAAATGTACGACGTTTATCTCCTAAAGAGTCACAATTTTCTAAAATTAGTATAATTGAAGAACAACAAGCACTTACAAAATGGTCTCGTCGTCAAGATTATCATTCATATTACAATAAATTAATTGGTTGGGAATTAGAAGACGAATTAAAGAAAATAGATGAACGATTAAAATCATGGAGTGATCGTAGATTAGAAGATGCCGGATTAGCATTGTTTAAACTTAAAGGACGTACAGCAGGTTGGCTTTTTAGTGAAAGGATACTTAGTTTCCATGCAGATAATGGTGAAGAATTACCTTGGCATAAATTTGGTCAAGGAGACATAATTACAATTTCTCGTAAGAGGCCATGGATAGAATTAGCAATAGAAGGCACTGTATTAGACCGTTCACGAAAACGAATCCGAGTAGTTGTTTCAGAACCTCCTGAAGATTTACGAAGAGGTACATGGAGATTAGATAGAGCAGCAAATAGAATTGCACATGATAGGATGAGTGAGGCCCTAGATTCATTTGCGTTAAATGAAATTAGTCCAACACCCCTTGATGATATTTTATTGGCGTCATTACATGATATAATTACATCAAGCGAACGACCTCCAGAAATACCTAAAACAAAACGTGTTCCATCAAATATTGATATTTCAAATGTAATTTTGAATAAATCTCAATACACCGCTATAATGGGTGCATTAACTCGTCGTTTGACATTAATTCAAGGGCCACCAGGAACCGGTAAAACATATACTGCAATAGAATTACTAACAATTATGGTAAAGCATAATGTTGGGCCAATATTAGCTACCGCAGATTCAAATGTAGCTGTTGATAATTTGCTTCAAGGATTGCTTGATAAAGGAATTCGGGCAATAAGAATAGGACAACCTGTTAAGGTTCGTGAGCAATTAAGAGAAGCAACATTAGCCGCACAAATGGCTCAACATTCTATGAATGATGATATAGATGCAATATTTTCCGAAAATAATGAGATTAAACGTAGTTTAAACCGTCTAAAAGGAAAAGAAAAGGGGATGGCACATAGGGATATAAATAAAAATTGGAAAGAAATTAGAGCTATGGAAAATCAAATAATTGAAGAATTAATAGATAGTGCTGAAGTAGTAGTTGCAACATGTATTGGAGTTGCTCATAGATCAATAGGGGACCGTAGATTTCCAATTGTATTGATTGATGAAGCTACACAAGCCACAGAACCGGCTACTATGGTACCGATAATTAGGGGTGCCCGCCAACTAATTTTAATTGGCGATCATAAACAATTACCCCCCACTATAATTTCTAAAAGGGCAGAAGACGCGGGTCTTGTACGTAGTTTATTTGAACGGCTTGTTGATGCAGGAATTACTCCATTTGTATTAAGAACACAGTATCGAATGCATCCTTGTATTAGTGAATTTCCATCTGCAAGATTTTATGATGGATTATTAGAAAATGGCGTTTCATCAGAAGAAAGACCTACTCCTGCGGGTTTTATTTGGCCTAATTGGGATTTACCAATAGCCTTTATTCCAATTGAAAGTATTGAGGGAACAGATGTTGAAAATGCATCGAGATATAATTTAGATGAGGCGGCCAAGGTCGTTGAAATAGTTCAAAAATTATTAGAAACCAAAGATATTTTACCAAATGAAATTGGAGTAATAACGCCATATAATGGGCAAGTCAGATTATTAACAGATCATTTTGATCGTTTAGGAGGTATAGGAAAAGATGAACCATTTTCAGGTTTAGAAATAAGAAGTGTGGATGGTTATCAAGGTAGAGAAAAAGAAGTAATAATTTTTTCAACAGTTCGTGCAAATGATCAAGGGGAATTAGGCTTTCTAACAGATAAAAGACGCCTTAATGTAGCTCTTACTAGGGCAAAACGAGGATTAATAATAGTCGGTAATCCTCAAACATTGAAAAGAGATGAAACTTGGAAATCATGGTTAGAATGGATTGAAGAAAGAGAACTCATGGCGTGGCATTATAGGTAATAATTTTTACAGGATTCAATTAATAAAAATAGGAGAGATTAGAGTGTCAGAAAATATTGCAAAGCAAATATTGTCTCAAATATCTGAAGGAAATATTGTAATTGCCATCTGGTGGAAAAGAGCAATTGCCTATATTTTAGATAGTATTTTTATTGTTGGAGTATTGATGTTACTTACAAATGGGCGTATTTCAGATGCATGGGATTTAAATTTATTATTGTATGACAAAAGATATTTCATTAATTGGTTTCTATTGTTTGCAGGATTTTGGCTTTATTTTAAATATACTGGAAAAATAATGCAACGATCATTAGGTCAAAGATTTATGAAATTAGCAATTATTTATGGTGATGGCACAATAGTTCCAGAAAATAATTGGGGCAAACGTTCTTTTTACAAATTACGTTATGTATTACCATTGCCTATTGGTTTAATTATTGGAATATTAGATCTTATTAGAGTAATACGTAGTGATACACATCAGTCTAGAATTGATTGGTATACAAATACTATTGTTGTTATGGATTGGTCATTACCTATTGAAATTCGCACATTATTAAAATAAGTTTTTCGTCACTGTTTTGAAATACAATACTGTTCACGCATGTAACGTTGCCAATGTCTGATGAACTAGTGGGGCGGTCTAATTCTCTTTTTGCAGAATTACTTTCTGTAGTTTTAGATGTTGATGATGATGATCGAGATATTATAAGAGTTATAATTGCAATAACAAACGAATCAGCAGTTCCAATAAGTAATATAGAATCGTCAATTGATACAATTGGAAAAGGAAGTTATGTTGCTGAGCGTAGTGTGAGTAGTATTGGCCCTGGGCTTACTAGAAATTTTCATTTTACTTTAGGTGAAGAACCAGGTCATTGGGTTTTCAATCTTAGTCATGGAAGTGGTCCTTCAAAAGAAACACTTGAAATTGGTCCAATGCGTGCAGATTTACGTATTGGAGAA
>CAZMJH010000105.1:0-5140 GCA_964566595.1 uncultured Candidatus Poseidoniales archaeon | reverse complement strand
GTATATGCAAGAAGAATTAAACAAACCAATAGCTGGATCTTCAGAAGCACCAGAAGGCATTGAATCATTAGAAACTTTAGCCGATTATTCTATCCAATTTCAATCTGGACAAACAAGTATGTTTATTTTTGATTCCCAAGAAAGAAAGACAAATAATGGGACGACTCCAATAAGGGATTTACCTGTATTAGATACAATAAATTCAGTAGAGTCTAAAGTTTCAGGAGTAGATAACACCTCCACAACTAGCCTTATCACCTTCTTAAAAAGTGTACATGTAACTATTGGTTTAGAGGGAAATAATGCTTACAGTGATAGTTTATGGGGGATGCTACATAATGATTGTTGGGAATGGGATGGAGATACAGATATTGAAATCTCTGAAATACCATTTTGTACATCCCTATATGCTATGGAACAATTAGATTCAGGCTCTAGAGCAGAATTACGTGCTGATCTTGTAGATGTATCATTAGACACATTAAGTATTGAAGTAAGATCTATGCTAATGAATGAAAATGAAACTAAAACTCTTGTTTATGTTGAACAACCATATATGAATTTAATTAGAGCAGGAGGATTAAGAGATCAAATAGATATCATTTTAGATGAAGAATCAATTTTACTTGGAACAAAAACAAGTAAATTAACAGGTGGCCTTCCAGTTTCATTAGACATAAACAAAGGAATTCATGACACACAATCCCTTACAACATTAGTAACTCTATTCACATTAACTGGATTCTTAATAATTGTTTTTAGAAATTTCAGAATAGGAGTTACAACAATGATTCCAGTTGCAATTGTAATATTATGGCAACCATTACTCATGAAGGGAGGTGAGGTAAATGTTAATGTATTCACAGCAATGGTAGGGAGTATTGTTTTTGGAATTGGTGTTGACGATTGTATTCACATGATTGAAAGAATAAGAGAGGAAGGTGAAACTCCTTCTGGATTGGCACATTCCATAGAATCTACAGGTCAAACTATTTTTGAAACAAGTGCGACAACTATGGCAGGAATTGCTGCAGGATTTCTCGTAGCTTTTCCCGGATTGGAAAATTTCTTTATGCTAATGTTCCTTTTAATTGGTTTTGCTTTCTTAACTTCTGTATTTTTATTGCCTTCCTTAATTACTGCATGGTATGAACTAAAATATAGAATTTCTGGCAAAGGAACGTGGATTAATTTCGAAGGTGATCCTTCGCTTGGAACCTCCAATGAAATGATTGCTGATGCTGTTATTTTAGATGATTAAATAACCGTTGGATTGAAAAACACCAACGCCTAGTCTGATTTCGAGGGAGTGGAAGGACCGCTGACAGGGTTAGACCCTGAGGAAAGTCCCCTCTCCATAGTGCAAGATGACCAGAAATGGAGTCAGGAATGGCTGGCAATATATTAGAAACGAACAATATTGGGTGTGTACAATGAATCTGAAAAGACGAGGTTGCTCAAATGTTGCTGAAACGAATACCCTCATCGGAGCAAGTCCAAACAATCCCTTTGAGATTGCACGTCTAGGGAAAGGTGGGACGCATAGTTGAATGCGGTCAACCGAAAGGTGAACAAAAAGGGGCTTACTCTCCACTCCCTCATATATTCAAATATCCTTCCAAGTATTTCCATCCCACCATTGTGCAGGTTCATCTCCAATTATTCTCCAAGTATACCCTTTTTCATCAGTCCACTGTCTTGTTTCTATTTGTTTTACTTCAGGTTTCTCAATAACAGGTTTTTGAGGAATAACAGAAGGAGCAATGTTTGGTGGTGGTGGCAAAGGAGGCAATAAGGAAAGATCTATTTCCATATTAGTAATGTCTTTTTTATGATCCTCTTCTTCGAAATAATCCTCAAATTCCTCATAATATTCCTCATCAGAATTATACAAGATGAATAATAACGTTCCTACAATTATTAGTAATATGAATATTCCAGCAAAAATTACTCCAGAACTTTCGAAACTTGAAAATATGGAATTTTCAGATTCTGTAACTGACACTAAAGACCCTTGACCTAAATAGTCTTCATTCCACCTTACCTCTATCCATTGGGAACCCACTGTATCTGGTGCCCAATCTAATGCAATAGATGATTTTGAATTCATTAAAATACTAATAGGTTCTTGCGCAATAATAAATTCCCCCCCTGAATTTTTAACTATGACTGTTAAATTAGTAATTGCATCAGCATCACCCTGATTCTCAACTGAAATTATAACTTTCAAGGGATCGCCTATACTTATCCCCCCATATTTTGAATAGGATATGTCACTAATTACTAACAAAGGTTGTAATGGTTGAATAATCCATGAGGATAATGGAGAAGATAAACTATTAAATTCAGTACTTATTTCGTTTCCTGCAGCATCACTTGCTTCAACCCAGATATTCAAAGATAATTCTTTGTTAGTTGGTAATTCCCCCATTCTTTCATCAAGTGGAAATAATATTGATAGGGAATATCTTCCAGAAATCGGATCATCTAAAGTTAAAATTTCTATTTCATCTTTAATAATATAATTTACAAACATATCCTCTGCTAAACTTACAGACCAATGAATACTAATTGAATCATGTACTAATTTCGTTGTTTCTTTAATACTTAATTCTATAATTAAATCAGGTATTTCTCCCCTAGTTAAAACGGCATTAGGCCTTGGTGATGTTACTTGTTCCAATACAGGTGGCTGATTATCCACTATAATCCAAGTTGTCATCATATTACTAGAATCAAAAATATCTGAATTTAAATCGGGTAAAGAAAGTGATAATGGATAATTTCCTGGACTTGAGGGGGCATTCATTTCAAAAACAAACAAACCATTTTGACTCAAATTTGAATTTGTATTAAATCCAATACTAATTTCAACATTTGTAGTAGTAGGTACAGAATTGCCTGTGCGAGAATAAGATAATTGTCCATTTATGCTCATTAAAGAATTGGGCAAAACATAAACACTATTATCAATAGTAGTGCCGATATTAGCTGAAATTTCTAAATTGTCTGCATCAACCCAAATCTCACTAGAAAATCTCCATCTTAATTGTGGCAAAGTCATCACAGTGTTGTAACCAGACCTATCGGTTATTTCTATAGAAGGTTCATGTACAACAGATTCTTCAACCAAATAACTCCATTTTATTTTAAATTTAATACGGAATTCCAACTCATCATTAAATGGGCCAAAATACGAATTTCTCGAGTAAATATTACAAGATTGTATAACAATCTGATTGCCCGCAGAATTGCAAATAGATTCAGATGAATCCCAATATATCCTCATACTAGGAATTTCCGAAAAATCTGCTAAATCAAATGTAATACTTTGAATATCACTTATCCCATTAGGTTCGTTAAATGGTATTTTCAATTCGTAAGAAATATCAGGATTTAACCACATTACCCCTGATTGATTCCAGGATATATCTCCCGATAATATTTGAGGGGAACCGTCTTGTTTTACTTGATAAATAAATAATTCATCACCAATACTAGAACTTCCACCACCTACCAAAATATTTCCTGCAGAATCTGAACCAGTAACAAAACCATAAACAAGATCACCTAAAGATGCATCAGAATCATCTAAAACATAAGTATATCTTCCTTCTGAAGCTGATAAATTAGCGGGACTAAACATTGTATTTGACCAATATTCATCATCTGAAGGTTGTCCATCTTGATTGAAATCATCAATCCATTCCCTCCATAAATTAATTTGCAATGTATCAGGCAATACTGGTCTATCAAATATATCAAAACCAAGAATTTGATTTGTAGAAGGAGACCGATGATCATACCTTTCAACAGTACTTGATATTAATTGAGGGGCTAGGGAATCGGCAGTAAATGTTCTATTAACAATTATACTTGTAGCGTCACTTTGATTGAATAGTGGTTCTATTTTTACCTCATAAGTTAAGTTGCCAGGACCAAAGGGTATTGAACGTACAAAACTAATTTTACCATTTGTTAAATTAGAACTTCTGCCAATTTCAAATCCGTTTTCTAATACAAAAACTTCAACATCTCCTGATTTAGGATGATTATCTATAAACATCAAATCCTCAAAACCTATTTCAATTTCAATAATCACATCAGAACCTGATTTTAAAAAAGGCATATCATCTGGTATTTTGATTCCTAAGTCATTACGTACTAACCAAGATTTAATTTCAATATCGTTTTCAACTGATTTGATTAAATTATTCCCAAAAGAAATGATATCGGGTATACTTTTAATCCCATCATTTCTAACTAAACGCACCTTAATCTCAAGATTATAATCATCATCCCAAATTGGATTTAATCTAAAAATTAATTTAGAAATGTTATGATTAATTGATGTATATGAAAAAGGGTTATCGTTTAATTCTATTAAATTAAAATCACCAGACATTGTAAAAGGATCTCCATTTGTGGGAAAATTTAGAAAAATTCTGTTATTTTCGGAAGTCATCTCATATTCAATTGATTCAATTACTCCAAAAGATACAGAATGCTTCGCTTCTAAATTAAGCCATTTTTCAGAAGATACCAATGGTTCTGTTGCATTAATTAGTACTGCATCATTAGTGAATAGTCCCGAAGTCGAATGTTGGTCCAATAAACTAAATTCATATGAGGATTTAACATCTGAATATAAGGGAATAGGAACATTATAATTTCCATTTATTATATTTGAATTAGCCAAATAATCATTTATGGAGTTAACAATCTGTGAATTTGCATATTCTCGAAATTGTATACTTGGATTATAAGGTATATCCAAAGCACTAATCCATACCCTCTGTGCATTTCCAGTTAGTTTTAATTTCGCCGAAACAAAACTTTGACCATAAGTACTCCAAACATTACTATTTGATGTTATATTTTCATTTAAATTAATTAATTCTATTTCGTTTAAACAAAACCGAAATATGCCAAGATTATTATTTATTGTTGTGTCATAAATTATTGATTGACCCAATCTTAATTCCACATCTAGTTCTACTATTTCTCCAGATTCTGGTGTTAAATCCATACAAACTCCCATCACTTCATCTGAAGGTATCCAAAAATCAACATATTTAGGAGAAGCTGTAGATAAAGTAACTAATTGAGAAATTGAACCATCAGCCCATCTATCTTGAGA
>CAZMJH010000104.1:0-5157 GCA_964566595.1 uncultured Candidatus Poseidoniales archaeon | reverse complement strand
TAACTAAAGCCCAAGTAGTCAAAATTTCAGTTAATTCATTGAAATCCTTTTCAAGGGCTGATTTTAAAATAAATCCAAACAAAATCAAAGGTATCATCCAAGGAAAAAATTTTTGTAAAATATTTTTTCGAGGCGTTGTTGATAAATCCTCTAATCTCTCTAAATTAGGGCTTTTTAAATTATCTAAATTCTTTTGAACACCTGCTAAATGACCTGCCCCTATTACTGCAAGAACCTTTCCAGAATTACTTTGCTTTTTGATATTATGAGCAAGAAACTCATCTCTTTCATCAACTAATACGTATCCAGCACCAGGAGCAACTTCTTTTAATTCATCCATCATCATTGTCATTAAATCTTTATTTTCTAAAATTTCTTTTACATCAAATTCTTCATCGCTTTCATCATCTCCCACTAATGACCAAAGTAATCTGAATTTTTCACGAAATTTCATTTTTCTCCAAGCTCTACGAAGAGTTACCTGAATATCCCGATCAATTAATGCAATCTCTTTTTCATTTTCTTTGGCTATTGATAATGCTTCAATTAATTCTGCACCTGGTTGCATATCTTCACTAAGTCCAAGTTTTCTTTGCTCAGAAGCCAACAAACTTTGAGCGATTATCAAAGGGGCTTTTCCTTCTTTTATGACTTTTAGCAAACTTTCTTTGTCCAAACGTCGATCTTCTAAAAGTGCTTTATGTCTACTCTTACACAATTCAACCGCTACAATATCTGGATTCCATTGCTCTATTTCATTCCTAACTAATTCAACTGATTCTTTACTTATATGGGCAGTTCCCACTAACCTTATGTTGTCTTCTATAGATATTACTAGGTTTGATGTTTTACTCATAATATCACTTACTCATTGATTAATGCACTCAAAACATTAGATAAATCCACATGCTCTTTTACATCATGAACTCTCAAAATATCTATGCCATTTATTTGTCCAAAAGCAGAAGCTGCTAAAGTTCCCGCCAATCTATTTGACGTATCAGGTTGATTAGTTATATGGCCGATAATTGATTTTCTACTAACTCCATTCATGACACTAAAACAATCTCTTTTAATTTTTTTAGTTCCTCTAAGAAGATCCAAATTGTGATTTGTTAATTTGCCAAATCCAATCCCCGGATCTAATATTATCAAATTTTCAGGAAATCCATTTTCTATCAATTCATCTGCCTTTGAAAATAATATATTAGATACTTCTTCCAAGCAGTCCTTATAGTCAGGAGATACTTGCATAGATTCTGGATTGTTTTGCATGTGCATAATACAAACCGGTATTTTTTCAGATAATACTAATTCAAACATTTTTTTATTTCTTAATCCAGATACATCATTAATCATCATTGCACCTGCGATTATACATTCTCTAGCAACTTCTGGTTTTTTTGTATCGATAGAAATTAAACCTTTTGGCATTCTCTTTTTTAATTCTTTAATAACAGGAATTACTCTTTTTAATTCAGTTTCAATTGATACCTCTGAAGAGCCTGGCCTAGTTGACTCTCCCCCAATATCGACCCAATGGGCGCCAGATTTCCACATTTCTAATCCTATTGAAACAGCACTTGAATAATCCATTCTTGAATTTTTATGAAAAGAATCAGGGGTAATATTGACTATACCCATGATTTTTGGACGACCCAATGCATCTTTACGAATTAATTTAGAAAGTTCTTCATTCGAAATCCGGGAATGCACAGAAGGTTCAGAACTCGCCATGTTACCTCGCTATGCTTGCGAGTCTTTATCAGTTAGCAAAACAGCCCACCCATAATGGATGAGGATGCGCCGATTATTTCAACGGATGAAATTATGGTTGAAAATTCCACTTCAAATGATAGTGGAGGCATAGATCCTTGGCAATTAGCAGATGCAATTCTTGAACGAATGGACGTTGAAGATAGCCATGCAATAGATGAAATGATTCACAAAAGAGCGGTTCTATCTGGCACAATCATAGGGGGACTTCTTTTGTTTTGGTGGCTTGTTTTCATAAAATTTAATTCTGTTTCATTTAATGAACCAGAATTGATATTACAGCTTGATTACGAATATATCTCTGCATTATTGCCATTTCTTGTTTTTGCTGGTTCCATACTTAATATGACAAGTAGAGAATTAGGACGCCCAGGCCCTGGGACAATCGCTGGATTCTTACTTTTAGTATCAGTTTACTTTATTATTGAACCTTTAGGAATGTACATTTTTAATCAAACTGACGCTGAGATAACAACTATCCTCTGGCTTTGTTTAAGATTAGGAATAATAGGCACAGGTGTCTATATTGGTTCAAAATTATTAATGGAGGCATTCCTACTATCGTGGGTTAAAAGATTCTTAGAAATGCATGAAGCAAGTATATCTAAAGAAAATAATGTAACCACCGTAGAAAAATCTGTAGAAAACAATGTAGACAGTACTGCACAAATTGAATACGTGAATTTGTGTCTTCTCACCCATTTCCTATAACAGTACTACGATTAGGGTATCGAGTCGGTAGAGATCCTAGAATAAACACACATTTGGGACTAGTATCTAGAGCATTAGGGGCCAATGAATTTTTAGTTTCGGGTGATAAAAATAACAAAATGTTTGAAACGATTAATCAAGTAACAAAAACTTTTGGTGGGGTTTTTCGTACAAAACATCTTGATTCGCCAATGACTTGGATTAGAAATTACAAATCAGAAGAGAAAGGTGGAATAAATGGCACAATTATTCACCTCACAATGTATGGTGAGGATTACAGAAAAATAGTACCACTCATACCAAAAAATAAACCTTTAGCAATTATAGTGGGGGGTGCAAAAGTTCCTGCATCAATCTATAGAATGGCTCATTATAATGTATCTGTTGGAAATCAACCTCATAGCGAAGTTGCTGCTCTTGCACTTTTATTAGATAAATTACAAGACGGGAATTCAATTGATCAAAAATTTTCTAATCCAAAATTAGAAATTATTCCAGACTTAGAAAGAAAAAATGTAATAGATCATAAATTAAAGAACACATCTCAAGAAGAAGAATGATATTTTTGTTGATTTTTAAACAAATACATCCTCAATCCTTATTGAGCCTACTCAACGAGATGGGGCAATGTCGGCATCAAAGAGCAGGGCTGGTGGCTTTAATCCCGGTCAAGGGCAACCTGGTGTTAAAAATCCGGTTAGTTTCACAGATGCATCTGATAAATTAATTGAGGCACTCAATGGAAACATCTCCTTACCGCCTCCAGCCAATGGAAAGGGAGTTTTACTTTTAGCTGATGGAAGTAGGTTTGAGGGTGAATTATTCGGTGGCAAAGGTATTGCCGAAGGAGAATTAGTATTTACCACTGGTATGACTGGTTATCAAGAAAGTTTGACAGATCCTTCTTTTGCTGGACAAGTTCTTACATTCACATATCCATTAATTGGCAATTATGGCATTCATGCTTCTTCTTCAGAAAGTGCCTCAGTATGGCCTAGAGCATTAATATGTAGAGAGGTTATTAATCTACCAGATCATAGAGACTCCATAGGTAACGTTGAAGAATTACTTCAACTTCATGGTGTTCCTGGATTAAAAGATGTAGATACAAGAGCAATTACAAAAAAAGTGAGGGAATATGGAACTTTATTGTGTGTACTTGGCCCTCTTGAAAAAGAAGATGAAATGGTAGAATTACTCAAAACTGCTGAAGATCCTTCAATCGCTGATTTAATAGATACTGTGTGTATTTCTAAACCAATAATAATTAATGAAGGAGTAGTAGATGAAAATGGTAAAAAATTACCACGCCTAGGAGTACTTGATTGTGGAATAAAATATAATATTCTTAGAGAATTATCTAAACGATTTGAAGTATTATGGTCGCCTCCAGATATTAAATTCGAGGATCTAGTAAACAAATGGAAAATTTCAGCATTATTTTGCTCAAATGGCCCAGGAGATCCTGCACAAGAAGGTAAAGCAACTTCTGCAAGAATGACATTGGCTGCAGGAATTAAATCTGGCATGCCTACAATGGGCATCTGTTTAGGTCATCAATTGTTGGGATTAGGTGCTGGACTTGAAACTTAC
Source organism: uncultured Candidatus Poseidoniales archaeon (assembly GCA_964566595.1). Lineage (GTDB taxonomy): Archaea > Thermoplasmatota > Poseidoniia > Poseidoniales > Poseidoniaceae > MGIIa-I. The sequence continues at coordinate 1,077 of CAZMJH010000104.1, read as the reverse complement.
AAAATGCTTTATGGCCATAGAGGTGCAAATCAACCAGTAATTCATACAAAAACAGGCAAAGTAAGTATAACCTCTCAAAATCATGGTTTTGCTGTTGCTGATCCAATAAAAGGTAGATTGGCTGAACATCCTTCAGGCATTAGTTCTGGAAAAGATGAAAATTTGATTGGTGCTAAAGTAAAAGTTTCACATATTAACGCTAATGACAATACCGTGGAAGGTTTAGAGGTTATTGGCAAACCTGCATTTAGTGTCCAATATCACCCAGAAGCATGCCCTGGGCCGCATGATGCTTCTGAATTATTTGATGATTTTGAAAAATTAGTGAGGAGGAAAGCATAATGCCAAGAAGAAACGATATTCACAGAATTCTCCTACTAGGAAGTGGCCCTATACGAATAGGTCAAGCCGCAGAATTTGATTTTAGTGGCTCTCAAGCATGTAGAGCATTAAGAGAAGATGGTTTTGAAGTAATTTTAGTTAATTCAAATCCAGCAACTATTCAAAATGATCCTGAAATGGCAGATGTTGTATACATTGAACCTTTACTTCCTGATGTAGTTCGTAAAATTATTGAAACAGAAAAACCAGATGCTTTGCTTGCAGGAATGGGGGGGCAAACTGCATTAAATATAGCAACAGAATTAGCAAATGATGGCACTCTTGAAAAACACGGAGTAGAATTAATAGGATCGGATTTAGATGCGATTGAAAAAGCAGAAGATAGAGCATTATTCAAAGAAATATGTGAATCTATAGATTTACCAGTTCCAAAAGCAATAGCTTGTAATTCAATAGATGAAGTCATTTTAGCTGCTGAAAAATTAAGTTCTTGGCCATTATTAGTAAGGCCCGCATTCACATTAGGTGGCCTTGGAGGTGGAACAGTAAACAACATAGGAGAATTAGTTGAAATTTCATCACTAGGAATAAGAAATAGTCGTATAAATCAAGTCCTTATAGAAGAATCCATTCTAGGGTGGCAAGAACATGAATATGAAGTTATGAGAGATGCTCACGACAATTGTATTGTTGTTTGCACAATGGAGAATTTAGATCCTATGGGAGTACATACTG
>CAZMJH010000103.1:0-5167 GCA_964566595.1 uncultured Candidatus Poseidoniales archaeon | reverse complement strand
ATTCTTGTTGAGTAATAATAATCCTAGTGAAGAAATTAATACTATTTTTAATAATGGAGATCCTCTTTTACAAGGTGAAGAGCATGATCACAGAAATGCATCTCATCACAATCTATCCTCTGGAAATGTTGAATTATTAGATTTTGAACCACTTACCAATCCCGGAAATGCTGAAATTCAAGTTGCAACAGCACCGGATGGAAAGACATACGTTTACCAAGCAGGATGGTCTGAATTTCACATTACTGATGTTACAGATCCAAGAAATATTACACAAGTTGGAAAATTTTATGATCCCAATACACAAGTATTGGATATCAAATATATCGAATATGATGGAAGAGAATATGTAATTACTCAAAATCAATTAATTGATCCAGGATATGCTGATCCAAATGTTGGAGAGTGGGAAGATCCCATGCAAGTATCTGTAAATTTAATTGATGTAACTGACAAAACTAGTCCCGTGCATGTTGATTCATGGTATGATGTTGATCATCCAAGCGGACCACATAACCTTTACACTCATATGATTGATAATGAATGGTATATATTTGTTGCAAATCCTGATTACGATGATTGTGATACTGCTATAGGTGAAGCCTGTGGGGGGGTGACAATTGCACATCTAAATTTACAAGGTTCCGCTGCAAGAATATTAGATGGTGTTCCCTCATCAGGTATAGGTCATACTGTGATTAAAGTTGGGGAATACGAAGTTAATTGGGCATCTACCAATGGAGGCTGGATTTACATTCATGATATGACTGTTCAATTATGGCCAGGGGATGATACTGAAGACCCAAGATATGGAAGAACATACATCTACGGAGCATATTGGGAAGCTGGACTTAGAATCGCTGATGTTTCTGATGTACCTCATCCAACCAACTCCCCTCAATTATATCTTCCAATGGCTACAACCTGCAAAGCAGGATTAGGAAATCCACTAAAGTGTAGATCTAGATCGACACAAGTTCATAAATAAATTGAATTTGCAGACTTTGATAATGATGGTTTACCAGACAGTGGGACGAATGGAAATGAAAATGGAGGGCGTTCATCTTATATCCATTATACAGAACCATTTCCAGAAATGGTAGATGCTAGCCATCTTGGATATGATGGGAAAAGACACCTAACACTTGCTGCTACTGAAGTTCTTTCTACAACAGCGGGTACAGGAATGATATATCTTATAGACACAACAGAATATAAGATGGAAAATGGGAATTTAAGATTCTTACCAAAACTAATTCATGATTGGGAAATTCCTTATGCAAATGATCATTGTTTTGGAGCAGATTGTGAAGCTCATCCAAGTGCTGAAGAATGGTTGTTATTCAGTCCACATAATCTTGATTCTGAATATTTCACAACTGATGAAAATACAGATACATCTCATGGTGGAGGCTGGGATGGAAGATTATACGTTTCACATTACCATGCAGGTTTATGGGTTTTAGATGTTGAAACTTTAATGGCTGCTTCTGATGAAGATAATAAAACTGATACTTATTTCAAGGCGGTAGTTGCTTACTACATGCCTCATGGTCAAGATGGGGCACAACTTGATTCAAATTACTATGATTTTGGTTGGACTCCATTTTTATGGGCTGCTGAATGGCAAGATGGTGTTACTTATGTTTCTTGTATCACTACGGGATTATATTCTTTACAATTAGACATAGATCTTCCTTATGCAAATTATTAGGTGAAAATATGTATGGTAAAAAAATGATTTCTATTTTTCTAATATTATTTCTTATCTTGCCTGGTTGTTATGAACCTAAAGAAGAAGATACTGATATTTTTTATGGAATTGATATTGATCATAAATCCGTACCAATGTTTACCTTAATTAATGAAAATGGTACTGAATTCAATCTAAGTGAATTTGAAGGGAAAGTAGTAGTAATTTCATTTGTTTTTACAAGATGTCCCGATGTGTGTCCAGTAGTCGTTCAGTCACTTAAATGGCTTTCACAGCAATTTCCTGATGAATACAAAAACGATTTAGAAATTCTTGCAATTACGGTAGATCCGTGGTTAGATACCCCTGAGGCTATGGGCCAATGGAAAGAAAATATGTCAGCAGACTGGAATTTTCTTTCATGGGATGTTGATCCGGATGAAGACGGTACTTTCAATCCTGAAGAGATAGGAGTAATGGAGGAAATATGGGGGGCATTTGGCGTAGGTCTACAAACATACCAAGCCGGTCAAGAAAATAATTCTGAAACAAGTGGACGTCATCATCCATTTGAATATTTTATTGATCATACAACTTCTTCTTTCATTTTAGATCGTAATCTAAATCAAAGAGTTGAATGGATGGATCTTGATTGGGTACCTGAATTAGTTGTTGAAGACGTAAAAATATTACTTGCTGAAGAAATCTAAACTCTTCTACGTAATTTTTCCATCATTGCATCTGCTTCACCTAGTTTATCTAAGCAAATTTGTAGTTCTCCTGTTTGTGCTGATTGAGATGCTTCAGCAAGATATTGTTCTGCATACCTTCGTTGTTCATCAAGTAAATCTATTCCAACTTTATCACATTTCACACGTAATGTTGCCCATTCATTCTTTGCAAAATTTAATAATTCATTTGCTTCTGAATGTGCTCCTAAATCCGATTCTAAAGAATCTGTTAAACGTTGAAGTAAAGTAGCTGCATGACTCCATTCTAATTCTTCTGCCGCTGTTTCAATCTCCTTTAGACGTTTGTCCCATTCTTTACTATCTGCTAAATTCTTCCATTTTGATTTTAATTTTGACCTTTGGCGAAGAGCTTTTCTGATATAATCCATTGATTCTCTTTCTGTATCTAATTGCCTCAATACACCTTCAGCCAATCCTCTTGCTAAACTATAATCTCCCTTTTCAAGTGCACTTTCTGCTCTAAGTACATTCTTATTCCATAAATCCAAATCAAGCCCATCTGTTTCTTTCAATTTCTTCTTAGCGCTTTCTATTGCATGAATTGCAATTTCAGCATTACCTTCTACAGAAGACAACTGAATTGGAATTGATAATGCGCATTCATATGCTTGTTTTGGATTCTCATTATCAATATTAGTTGTTGCTTCTGATAGAAGTGATTCCAAGGATTTTATATCTTGACCTTTTTGTTCTCTTAACAATCTCTTAGCCTCACTAATCGCTGTTTCTGCTTTTTCCCACCATTCACAAATTTCATTTGCTTGTTTTTTAGCTAAACGAAATAAATATTCTCCTTCCTCTAAACTACCTAATTCTAATTCCCTTTCTGCTTGAACAAAAGTTCTACGTGGACGTTTCACAACAGGTGCTATTTGTTCTGCATTAACAACAACCAACCTAGTGTCTTCACATATCTCAGATATGTCTTCTGCCAATCTAATGGCTCTCTCCATTGAATCTCTAGCCCTTGATAACATTTCAAGCCCATATTGTGGATCAATATGTCCTTCTTGAGATGCTGTAAGAACCAATGATGCTGCTTGATCTACTGTTTTTCCTTTCGAACGATGAACAAGTAATTCACCTTCTATTGCATCTAATTTTTGTTTGAAATTCTTTCTCACGGTGCGCTGTTCATCACTACCAAACCAATCATTAAATGAATTTAATAATGCGATTAATACTATTACTGAACCAAGAATATTCGATTCAAAACCTTGTGGAATTAATACGGATAAACCTGCAAATACTCCTATTAATCCCATTATCGAACGATATCTGACAACTTTGTATTCTCCATATAACAACTTTCTTGAAGAAAAGAACAATGCAAATGAGCAGCAAATCAATAATGCTCCCCCTATTGATTTAGTAGTTAATGCCGATAAAGAACCACTACCAATTATTGCAATAGGAATCCAAAAAACACTCGAAGCTGCACCAAGTCTTGAACGTGTTGTAGGATTAGAGACTGCGAGATCGGGAATTATACCTGCCCACAATAATGCTATTGCTGCTGGCGTTAACACTCTTAATGGATCAATATTATTGCTAAAAATAGGCCACATGCACCAAAATGCTGTTGCAAATAATATGAACCCAGAAAATAAAGATAATCTATCCATTCTAGATTGTATAGCTTGTTCTTCTTTTTTTATTATTTCAGAAATTGAAGATTGCAATAATTTCACCACTCATATTTTTAAATTAAATTTCTTTTTCAAAACAATATATGTTACAAATAAAACTATGATAGAACTTAACGAAATTAATAATAAATTACTTTTCTCACCCTTAATCTCAAAATCATAATTAAGTGTTTGATTGAATTCAACAATTTCGTTTTCAAAGGTTAATTTGAAATTCACTTCTAAATTGTCTGATTGATTTAAATCAAAAATCAAAGTAAAATTTGAATGCCCATACCCATCTACTGTGGCTCCGGTTCCATTAGTATCTAAACATTTATTTTGGATGCAAATTACTGCATTGTAAGGTAATTTGCCTGCATTAACTAAATTAAATTCTAATTCATTTTCACCATCTACTAATTTTCCAGATGATACTACAATATTCGCGCTTACAATATCAATAATCAGGGGTGGATCAACATACATCAGAAAAATTTCTTCAACAGTATTGCCAACAGCGTCTGTTGCATTTATTACTAATTCATGTATTCCTACTTCTAATTCGGGGATTGAAATTAATTTTACTCCATTCCAACCAATTTGATTACTATCGGCAAAGATTTCTCCATCTAAACTAATTACAAACCTTACATCTTCTATTGCATGAATATCATCATAACTAGAATTTAAATCAATTGATATTTCTTGACCAAAACCAATGTTTTGTGAAGGATTTAACTCGTCTCCATTTTCATCTACTAATTTCATATTAATTCTCGGGGATGAACCATCTAATACAGTTACATTCCATGATTTTATCCAATCATTTGCTACTTCATCAGATATTCTTAAATCTAATTTCCATACTGATAATTCTCTTTGCTCATGTTGTTGATTATACATTAAATAATTAAGATTAGTATTTTGGCCTTGCCAAAATACTACATTCATTTCTGCACCCTCTGCTGCCCAACCATCTATGTGATTAGAAGACCAAAATACAAAAGGGAGGGAAGGGCCATCATCTTCTAAAGATAAATTAAATTGTAACATTTCACTAGAGTTTACCAATAATTCTTCACATTCTAATA
>CAZMJH010000102.1:3207-5192 GCA_964566595.1 uncultured Candidatus Poseidoniales archaeon | reverse complement strand
AACTTTTCTTTTTCCGAAAAAAATTATCTACCTGCTATAATGATTTGTGGAGTACAGATCCTGTGTTTTTAGCACTAAAAGATACTATTGAAGAATATGGTATTCAAAGAGCATATTTTGATGATTTAATTTCTGGCATGGAAGATGATCTATACACAAATCGATATGCTAATTTTGATGAACTTTACCATTATTGTTATCGTGTTGCCTCTGTAGTAGGTATGATTTGTATTGAAATTTATGGATATGATGACCCTAAAGCTAGAGAATATGCTGAATGCTGGGGCATATTCATGCAATTAACTAACGTATTAAGGGATATTAAAGAAGATATAGATAGAGATAGGATTTATCTTCCAGGTGAAGAACTAAACGCACTAGGCATTGAAGATTCCATGTTAGCCGGTGAAGTTCGTAGGCATCAGGATTGGGAAGGTTATGTGTTAGAATATGCTGAGCGTGCTAAAAGTTATTTAAAGAAGGCAAAACGTTTACTTCCACTACTCCCAAAAAGAACAAGATATTCTCCTGCGGCTATGATGGCTTTTTATGAATCTATTTTAAAAGAAATAGTGAGAAGACAAGGAGATGTATTTAGTTCAAGAGTTAGCCTAAATAAAGTTCAAAAATTGTGGTTAGCTGCAAGTGTATATTTACGTCATAGATTTATGCCATGGTAATAATTCCAAAGGCATCATAATATTGAACGATTTGCTGATACTATGGCCAAGATGTTGCAGCGGTTTGAACGGCTTACACCGTTTCGAATTAGAGATGTTCTTTTAGTCTCAAGTTCTTATGATCATTATGTACTTGCTGAAGATGGCCATTTAACAGAATTAATGACAGATGAATTTGCTCAATTAAATCTATCGCATGCTCCAAGAATCATACATGCTAGTGATGCTGAAGAAGCATTAGAATTAATGAAAAAATGGCGTTTCGACCTTATAATTACCATGATTAGAGTTGGTAATATGAGTGTTGAAGATTTCGGAAAAAGTGCTAAAAAAATACTTCCAGAAACAGAAGTAGTGTTATTAGCACATAGCACTAGAGAATTAGCATCAATTAATACATCAGATGCTATTGATCGAATTTTTGTTTGGTCTGGAAATTCTCAATTAATGGTTGCCATCATAAAATTAGTAGAAGATGAAAGAAACGTTGCTCACGACATTAGAATTGGAAATATACCCGTACTTCTTTTAGTTGAAGATTCTAGAAGATTTTATTCATCATATCTACCACAATTATATGAAGAAATAGTAACTCAAACAAGAGGAGTAATAGGAGAAGGTTTGAGTTTAAAACAAACAATGATGCGTTTAAGGGCGAGAACAAAAATATTACACGCAACTACTATGGAAGCTGCAGTTGCATATGTGGATTTATATGGCCGAAATTTAATTGGATTAATTACTGATGCAGGATTCCCTGCTATGAATCGGAAAGATATGCAAGCAGGATTATCGTTAATCAAAAGAGTACGTGAAAGATTTCCAAATCTTCCTATATTAATGCAATCTACTGAGAAAAATAACGAAGAACCAGCTATTGAATTAGGTGCAGAATTTTTACATAAATACAATCCAAATTTACTTTCGAAATTACATAATTATTTACAATACAAACTAGGATTTGGAGATTTTATATTTAGAACGCCTGATCAAACTGAAATTGGTAGAGCTAGTACAATGGAAGAACTTGTGATGAATTTAAGAACAATACCTGCAGAATCTGTAGAATATCATGCATTGAATAATAATTTTTCACATTGGTTACACACACGAGGGGAATTTGATTTGGCTGATGAAATAAGGCCATTGACATTAAATGATTTTAATGATGCAAGTGCAATACAAACGTACCTTGCAAACACCATAGAAGAACATCTAATTAAATCACAAAGACGTTCTGTTTCAAATTACATTGGAAAATTAGATGGAAGGCTTGTTGGTTTTGAGTTATATAAAGGTTCTAAA
>CAZMJH010000102.1:0-3197 GCA_964566595.1 uncultured Candidatus Poseidoniales archaeon | reverse complement strand
TGGAAAAGGAAGAGGTTTGGCATTTTTCTCAATGCAAATAGATGAAATGAATCTTGGAGGCAACATACCTAATGTAGAAATTGATTTGCCCGATACAGTTGTATTAGCCACAGATATTTTTGATAAATTTGTTGAAGAAAACGATTTGCAAGATATGACTTCAATCGAAATTGAAGATGAAGAAGTTTCTAACTCATTCCTTTTAGGAAAATTTAGTGAAGACGTAAGAAAAGAATTACATAATCTTGCTCTTCAATTCAATAAACCATTAGCAATAAGGTCTTCAAGCCGTCTTGAAGACGCACTACATCAACCATTTGCAGGTGTTTATCGAACTTATTTTCTAGCAAATGATCATCCGGATGAATCCATTAGAGTTGAACAACTCATCAATTCAATAAAATTAGTATACGCTTCAACATATTCAGAAAGTGCAAAAGCATTTATTCGAGCAACACAGCATTCAATTGAAGAAGAAAGTATGGCAGTTGTAATACAACCTTTAATTGGTACAAAACATAATACTCATTTCTATCCTACTTTAGCTGGAGTTGCAAGAAGTTTTAATTTTTATCCTGTCGGGCCAATGGAACCAAACGAAGGAATTGCTGCTGCTGCATTAGGGTTAGGAAAAACCGTTGCAGGTGGAGAAAAATGTGTAAGATTTTCACCTTATCGTCCAAAGAGAGTTTATCAATTTGCTAATGTAGAATCCACATTAAAAAGTGCTCAAAGACAATTTTGGGCATTAAAAATGGAAAAAACAACTGAAATGCCAACAACTAATCCTGAATATAATCTACTAAAATTAGATTTAGAAAATGCTGAAAAAGATGGAGAAATAGGCCAGATAGCATCAACATGGGATCCTCAAAACGATCGTATATGGGATGGCATTGGTAGAAAAGGAGCAAGACTCATTACTTTGAGTGGGTATCTAAAACGAAATTCATTTCCTCTTTGTGAAATTCTTCAAGAAATTTTAAAGAGATGTGAAGAAATGTTATCTTGCCCGGTAGAAATTGAATTTGCAATTATTGATAATGAAGAATCTAAAAAATTTCATTTATTACAATTGAGACCATTAGTAAGTGAATCTACCGATGTTGAAGTTGAATTTGATGAATCTATACTTAACAATGCTCTTGCACATAGTAGTGTATCACTAGGTAATGGAGTTGTGGATGGTATTAGAGATATCATTTATGTTGACCCTAAAAAATTAGATAGGCAAAAATCTCAAGAAACGGCTAATTCAATTTCTCGGATAAATGCGTCAATGATTGAAAAAAGTAAGCCATATCTATTGATTGGTCCCGGTCGTTGGGGTTCATCAGATCATTTGTTAGGTATCCCAGTCAAATGGAGTCAAATTTCAGGTGCACGTACAATAATTGAATGTGAACTTGCAGACATAAGTGTAGATCCAAGTCAAGGGACCCATTTTTTCCAAAATATTGTTTCTTTCAATGTAGGATATCTTACTATTAGAAATTCAGAACCTGGCGCAATTGACTGGAAATGGCTTGATGGACAAAAGTGCATAGCAGAAGATGGACCAATCAAACATGTTAGAATTAAAAAACCTCTGAAGATTTTACTTGATGGTAGAAATGGTCGTGCAGCGGTATTAAAACCCAAAAAATAAACATAGGATTGAAAAATACAATACTAAGCCGTAATTAGTGGGGCAGGGTTATGCGAATCGCAGTTCTAAGAGAAGATAGTTGTCAACCGAAGAAATGCATGGCAGAATGTCATGCTTTTTGTCCCCCTGTTCGTAATGGCATTGAATGTATAATTATGGATGAATCATCAGGTAAACCTATCATTAGTGAAAGTTTATGCATAGGATGTGGAATCTGCATTAACAAATGTCCACATGATGCCTTAATCATTACTCAATTACCTAGCGAATTAGAAACCGATATGATTCATCGTTATTCAATGAACGGTTTTAGATTGTTTAGATTACCCGCTCCTAGAGAAGAACAAGTTGTTGGAGTTCTCGGACCTAATGGTATGGGAAAATCAACAGCAATAAATGCACTAAGTGGACAAATGATTCCAAATCTTGGAGATTGGGAAAATTTAGAACCGAATTGGGAAGAAGTAATTGTAAATTTACCTAGAGGAGAATTAAGAGATTATCTAACATCAGTTGCAAAGAATGGAGCTAAAATTGCAGTAAAACCACAATATGTAGATCACCTTCCAAAAATAATTTCTGGAAATGTGGGAGATTTACTTTCCAAAGTAGATGAAAAAGGAGAATTAGAATCCATATGTAATGAATTAGCAATATCTCACATCCTAAATAGAGAATTATCACAATTATCTGGAGGAGAATTACAAAGGGTTGCAATTGCTGCTACAATTCTTAGAGATGCTGATATTTACTTTTTTGATGAACCATCTTCATATTTGGATATTCATGAAAGAATGAGAATTGTAAAAATAATTCAAAAACTTGCTGAAAATAAAAAAATAATTGTTATCGAACATGATTTAGCAATTTTAGATGTTTTATGTGATTTAGTACACATAGTATATGGTGAAAAGGGTGCTTTTGGAATATTTACACCTCCAAGAACTACAAGAACTGCCATTAATGCGTATTTGGAAGGTTTTCTTCCTGAACAAAACGTTAGAATTAGAGATAAACCAATCAAATTTCAAACACATACAGAACGCAACACACAAAAAGAATTTCCGTATCTTGAATGGGGGGATTTAGAAAAACAATTAGGAGACTTTTCTTTGAAAACAGGCAAAGGGAAAATTCATCGTTCTGAAGTAGTTGGTGTTGTTGGTGCTAATGGCATTGGAAAATCAACGTTAGTGAAAATTCTAGCAGGTGAACATGAAGCCGATAATGGATGGGTTACAATGGAAGCAAAAATTTCTTACAAACCACAACATGTTGAAGCAGGATTTGATGGAACTGTCAGAGAATGGCTTGATGCGGAACTAGGAAATAGATGGCATAGTGGTGAATTTAATGTTAATGTTGTTAAAGCATTAGGAGTAAATCAACTTGTAGAACAAAGAACTACAACATTATCTGGAGGTGAATTGCAAGCTGTATCAATTGTAATTTGTCTCGGTCGTGAAGCAGATCTTTATCTTCTTGATGAACCAAGTGCACATCTTGATGCAAATGCTAGAATGGAAGCTGCCAAAGCAATTAGAAGAAC
>CAZMJH010000101.1:3309-5200 GCA_964566595.1 uncultured Candidatus Poseidoniales archaeon | reverse complement strand
GTTCCTCGTGATCCTAAACGCATAGTTCCTCCGAGATGTGTTTTAGATATTTCTGGCATATATATCACAACAGGATGAGGGGTATTATCATTAAATTCTGTGGAATTCGCACCATCCCAACCTAATACATTTCTACAGAATTCAATTATTGCAATTTGTAATCCTAAACAAACACCAAGATATGGGGTTGATGAAGTTCTTGCATATTCAGCGGCTAATATTTTCCCTTCAATTCCTCTGTCACCAAATCCTCCCGGAACTAATATTCCATCAGCATTTCTTAATCTCTCCCATGAATCTGCATGAATTTCAGGATTAGTTTTAGCAATTTCATTTTCGAGATTACTTGCTTCAATCCATTCTATGACTAATTTACGTGATGCAGCAAATGAAGCATGATTTAGTGCTTTAATTACAGAGAGATATGAATCAGATAAACCGGTATATTTACCGACCATTGCAATACATGTTTCAAATTCTAAATCATCTACGTGTTCTGCCATATCCCTCCATTCTTCCATTAAAGGCCTTTTAACAGGAATTTTAAATCCAAAAATTTGTGAAAGTAAAACTAAGGCACCTTGTTGATCTAAAACTAAAGGAACTCGATATATGTTTGATACATCACTCGCTGATAAAACTGCATTTGGTTTTACATGACAAAACAAAGCAACTTTTTGTCTTGCTTCTTCTGATAATGAAACTTCAGAACGACAAATTATAATGTTTGGAGTAATACCTAATCCCCTTAATTCTCTAACAGAGTGTTGGGTTGGTTTTGTTTTTTGTTCTCCAACAGGTCCCATAACAGGAACAAGTGAAACATGAACAAAACAAATATTTTCTGGTCCCACTCTGAATTGAAATTGCCTTAATGCTTCAATAAATGGTGCACTTTCAATATCTCCTACAGTTCCTCCCAATTCAACTACACAAACATCTGGAATTTTGTTTGTATTATTTTCAGGTTTATGTGCTACATCTTCTATCCAATCTTGAATTGTATCAGTTATGTGAGGTACAACTTGAACTGTTTTTCCAAGATAATCTCCTCTTCTTTCAGATTCTATAACTTTTGAATAAATTTTTCCAGTAGTTAAATTATTATCCTTACCTAAAGTAACATCAAGAAAACGTTCATAATTACCTAAATCAAGATCTGCTTCTCCCCCATCATCTAAAACAAAAACTTCTCCATGTTCAAAAGGACTCATAGTCCCTGCATCACTATTCAAATAGGGATCAATTTTGATAGCAGTAACACTTAATCCTGCAGATTTAAGCAATACACCTAGGCTTGAAGCAGTCACTCCTTTTCCTAATCCACTCAGAACTCCGCCCGACACTATGACGTATTTCATGCCATCAACGGGGTACTAAGCCCTTCGTCCTGTTTAATTATCATTTTGTTATATTTGCTCTTTGGAGTTAGTAATTTGTATTCTTACACCTTCAGATTCAAGTATTGTCTCTCATGTGGTAAGGTTATGGGAACTGTTCAAAGACGTGTTTTGGTTACAGGTGCACTTGGACAGATTGGTATGGAATTACTTCAAGCACTTTCTGTAAAACATGGTTCGGAAAATGTAATTGCTACTGATATTCGAGATTCAGCAGGTTTAGAAGACACCAGTATTAAATTTATCAAATTAGATGTTCTCAATAAAGAAGAATTAGAACGTGTTATTGATGACATGAAAATCAATGAAATTTATCATTTAGCAGCAATATTGTCTGCAACAGGCGAAAAAAATCCAGCACTTTGTTGGGAGATTAATATGGGCGGATTATTAAATATACTTGAATTGGCTAAAAAATATAAATTTAAGATTTTTGCTCCCTCATCTATTGCTGTATTTGGAGCAGATGTAGAAACATTGGCCTTACAAAA
>CAZMJH010000101.1:2100-3209 GCA_964566595.1 uncultured Candidatus Poseidoniales archaeon | reverse complement strand
CTCCCTCATCTATTGCTGTATTTGGAGCAGATGTAGAAACATTGGCCTTACAAAATTCACCATTAAATCCTTCAACAATGTATGGAATAACTAAAGTTGCGGGAGAATTAATGGCTGAATATTATCATTCAATGCATGGAGTAGATATTCGAGGTATACGTTATCCTGGACTTATTTCATGGCAGGTTATGCCAGGAGGGGGAACCACTGATTACGCAGTTGAAATTTTTCATGAAGCTATAAATTCTAGTACATATACTTGTTTTGTTGAAAAAAACACAAAACTTCCAATGATGTATATGCCAGATGCAATAAGAGCAACTCTCGAACTTATGGATGTACCTAGTGAGAATTTGAGTATTCGAGGAGGGTATAATTTACCTAGTCTTAGTTTCACAGCAGAAGAATTAGCCGAGAAAATTAAGGAAATTTTACCCGAATTTGAGTGTAGTTATGTTCCAGATAGTAGGCAAGAATATGCGAACTCTTGGCCAGATGAAACAGATGGTTCTGTTGCAGCAAAAGATTGGGGATTTAAACTACAATTTGATTTAGATTCTATGTGCGAGGATATGATAACTTCATTAAAAAAACAAAGAAAATAATTATTCAAAATCCTCTTCATTTTCCCCTATTCCCTCAGGATATGTAGGATCATTTTTTGCCCATAATACATCGTCAATTCTAAGAATACTAATTGCAGCAGCTGTAGAACCAGCAAGATATTGTTGATGATTTTGAATTGTTTCTATAATTCCGGTTTCTAACATATTACAAATCTCTGAAGTTTCAATATTCAACCCTAATACATTGGCAATATTTGATTTTGCAGATGCTTGTGCTGCATTTAGTTTTAATATTTGGTTGATGGGGTCAAGACCTGCATTTATTGCGAGTGTACGAGGTATAATTTGAAGTGCATCAGCATAAGCAAGAATTGCTAAATGTTCTCTACCTTCAAATTCTTTCGCCCACTCATTCAGATTTCTACTAAGTGCCATTTGCGTTGCCCCTCCCCCTGGTAGAATTGATTTATTTTCAATAGTCTGGCATGCAACTCCTAATGCATCAGAAAATGAATTTTTTATTTCTTCCAAGAGCATATCACT
>CAZMJH010000101.1:0-2090 GCA_964566595.1 uncultured Candidatus Poseidoniales archaeon | reverse complement strand
TGTTTAGTACCCTTAAGAATCCAATGTTTGACACCAGCCCAATTTTCTTCTTTACTATATTCAAATTTACCTAGGCTTTTTTTGTTAGCAGTTGAAGGAGATGCTACCAAAGTTGCAGAACATGACCTAGATAATAATTCTAAATCATTTCTTTCCACTCTTCTATATGCACTTATGTTATTTTGTTCTAATAATCTAATTGCAGAATCATCAATGCCATCTCTGCATACTACGATATTAGGATTTAATTTTACTATTTTTTGTATTTGAGTAGCAACTAATTCATTTTCTTTTTTACGAAATTCAGAAATCATTGAAGGATCTGAAAGATTTATTTTTGCGTCTATAGTAGGAGTCCTTTTCTCTATCCCTCCATCAATTAACAAAATTGACCCCTTTCCATAATTTCTTTTCATATCTGGGCTACAAGCTTGTTTTGCGAGTACCAGCCCATCTAAAAGATAACTATCCATCCCCCCTCCACCTTTTTGTGAAAGAATTTTTACATTATTTGGATTAGCAATATTTTCACCTTTTTCAAATGAAATTGTAATGCCTCGCGCAGCCTTACATGCTAAGTTTGCAAGTTTATCTTGCAATATCCGATCACCTTTACCAGAAAGCGAAGTTTTAGTTACAGTTTCTAAAAAATCCTCAGCTGTAACGTTAATTGCAAATGATTGAATTAATTCGGTTGATTTTTGATATGCAAGGGAATATCCATTCGCAATAATTGATGGATGAATACCTTTAACATATAATTCCCAAGCATTTTGCAAAAGTTCTGAAGCCAATAGTACCGAAGTAGTAGTGCCATCATATACTGTATTTTCCTGAGTTGTGGCAATATCAATTAGCATTTTAGCAATTGGATGCTCAATTTTAGCATTTTTTAAAACAGTAACACCATCATTTGTAATTTTAACAATCCCATTATCTGAAACTAACATTTTATCAAGGCCCTTTGGCCCTAAAGTGGTTCGTATTGCTCCGGCTAATGCATCTGCAGCCTCAATATTTCTATACAAAGCCTCTTTTCCTTTTATACGACTTGTATCAGTAAGTAACTGGGCTTCATCTCCTCCACTCATTTCAAACAATTGGTCCAATTACTAGTTAGTCTTAAGGCCATCTGAAATGTGTTATGAAAGCAATTTGAATTACAAATAAGGTACTTAATCAAAAAATGTTTATATACAACCGCTATGCAACCTCAGGTTACCTAGTGGGGCCACAACATGTCTGATGAATCCAAAGATGAATTTGAAGATGAGATGATTAAACAATTAATGGAGTTATTTTCAAGTATGAATTTACCAATGGATGAAGGAATGTTTACAAATATGGTGAAAGATATGATTAAGCAATTTGACACGATGGGTATCGATCCTTCAAAATTCAATTCAAAAGATGTTAATTTTAATATTGATATAAGTTCAATTAAAGATGCAATTTCAGGAGGTGCAGATCTTGCAGAAATGTTCAATAATTTAGGATTTAGAGTTGAACAACGCCCTAGCCGTAAGAAAGATATTGTAAATGTTGATTTTGAAGACGAATTAGAGGTTGAAGGAATTCAAGACTTACCTCTAGCAGATTGGCACCTTGATGGATGGCATCTTAACGCAACGGTTGATCTCTCAAAATATGACGTAGTTAGTGATGAAATTTCACTACATCTTGTAAATAATGGAAGATTATTAGAGATATTTTCAACATCGCAAGTATCTCCACTTAGAAGAATAAGTCTTCCACAATCTTGTGAAACATTAGTGGGATGGGAATTAAATAATGGAATATTAGATTTAAAATTAAAGCTTTATCCACCAAATTCAAGTGGAATGATTAATATTGAGGAGGAATAAATATGGGAACAATAATAGGAATTGATTTAGGAACGACAAATAGTTGTGTAGCGACTATTGAAAATGGAGAACCGGTAATAATACCAAACTCTGAAGGAGCAAGAACTACTCCTAGTGTAGTTGCTTTTACCAAAGAAGGTGAACGGTTAGTAGGAATCACTGCCAAAAGACAAGCAGTTACAAACTCAGATCGTACTATTTTATCTGTAAAAAGAGAAATGGGAA
>CAZMJH010000100.1:605-5224 GCA_964566595.1 uncultured Candidatus Poseidoniales archaeon | reverse complement strand
TTTTTCTTTTGCTTCACGTTCTATTTTCTCGCGTGCTTCTTCTTCTGCTTTCTTAATTCTAGCTTCTTCTTCCTCTACTTTTGCTTCTTCCTCTAATTCATCTTCTATTTTTTCTTGTTGTTCATCATCTTCAAGAACACTTGACGATGTTGCATCTCCTTCAACAGTTACACTCCATAAGATATATACTGATGCACGACCAATTCTAATCTTGCCAATAAATTCTCCATCTGGTTTTTCAGCACGCATTCCTGCCTTATTATCATCAAATTGTAATCTAAAGACCACTGAGCCAAATCCTTCTTCTTGGTCTTCATCTTCTTGAACTTCAACGAAATCCATATTAAATCTGTTTTCATTTTCATCAGAATCTAAATCAGTTATAGAAACCTCGGTTCCCTCTTCAAGTTTTGTGATTGTGATAGTTTCTCTACTTTCGACACTATCTCCCATTTTAACTCCTTTAATAGATTCAAGAATAAATGGATCTCCTTTTGTTCCTCTTCCACTAATAAAGATTGGATCTGAAGTAGTGTTTGCCGGTTGTGGACCTTTACCAAAGCCTAACATGAGAAGTACATTATCGGTTCTTTCTCTAGCAAGGAAAGCTAATGGAAGTAGTAATGCCAATAAAAGGAAAAATAATGCACAACACCACCAATAAGTTTGTACTAATGATAATTCTGAACTACTTATACTTCCACAACTAACACCTTCCTCTGGCATACTTGTTTCATTTATTGGATTAGTACCACAAGCAAGTTCATCTACATCCGTCCAACCATCATTATCATCATCAGTATCTTCTTGTAAAGGTGGCACTGATGTTGAAGTTACATTTACATTCAAAGTATCAGGTCTACCATCATTATCTGTATCTGTATGTCCTGCTGGGTCATTAGGAAATGCATCATTCGCGTTTACAACGCCATCATTATCATTATCTTGATCTAAAATATCACAAAATCCGTCTCCGTCTTCATCAAATGGTGTACTTTCATTATCAACAGGATCGGTACTACATACTATTTCCCATGAATCTGTCCAATTATCTCCATCATCATCTGTATCTTGATTATTTCCATATCCATCTAAATCTGTATCAAGCCATTCTGTTTCATCATATGGGAATGCATCAATAATATCTAACCATCCGTCATTATCATCATCTACATCTATATCATCACAAATACCATCATGATCTTGATCAATTGGCACACTCATAGGGTTTTCACTTGAAGAACCACAAACTATCTCAATACCATCAGACCATCCATCTCCATCTGTATCTTGTAATAATGCATCACACACATCTGGTTCATCTTCTGAAGAGAAGATTGGTATTGAATCTTCATCTAATGGGTCTGATAAACACAAAGCCTCTTCTGAATCAATAAAATTATCTCCATCATCATCATCATCAACAATATCACAAACATTATCATCATCGGTATCGATTGGCATTATGCTACTATTTTTTGTATTAGAATCACAAAGTGTTTCCATCTCATCTGACCATCCATCTCCATCATCATCATCATCATAGATATCGGGTTCCCCATCTAAATTTGTATCAAGTAAAACAGAAATCGTAATCTCAAAGGATGCTGAAGTCATAGAATTATTAGCCCAAATTGTAAATACGGTTGGAAGCAATAATTCTGTTGGTGTTCCAGATATCATTCCATCAAAATCATCAGAACGTGCAAAATTTGTAGTTATACCACTATATGCATCAAATACTAAACCTTCCGGCAATTCAGGACTTATTTCCCAAGTTACTACTCCTCCTCCTTCTTTAATTGGTGATTGGGCAACCATAGGATAATTCAATGAAAGTTCTAAAATCGTTTTAGGATATGCAAGAATAATAGGTGCATCATTAAAATCATCTAGAAGATCACAGATTCCATCTGAATCTAAATCTGATGGGAAATCATCCGTATCTAGCGTATTATATTGTCCTGGAACAGAACTACATGCAATTTCTTCAGAATCTGTCCAATTATCGTTATCATCATCAATATCCATCCAATATTCTGAATTAGATTCATCTCCATCTGGCTTACCATCTGCATCATAATCAGTTAATACTGCCAAAGAAATTGTAAATGAGTCAATTAATGTTGGATCAATTCCTACTGCAGTAATTGTATAATCCATTTCAGGTCTTAATTCCAAAGGAACTCCCCAAATCGCCCCTTCTGATTGGCTAAAATACAAACCATTTGGTAATTCTGGACTTATAAACCAAGTTGCAACTGCAACTCCTTGAGATGATGGTACGAATTCATTTTGTATTGGGTAATTTATCGCCAAATTAAATTCATCATATGGATAGAATATGTATAATCCTGTTCCGTTAACTGCCATTTCAAAGTAAGTAGTACTACTACCTCCAGAATTATACGCTGTAATTGTATAATTCTCATTAGTATTCTGTACTGGAATTCCACTAATTTTTCCATTAGAATCTATTGTAACCCCTATTGGTAATGATGGTGAAACTTCAAAGTATTCTATTGGCCCACCTGTATTTGTTACAATAATTGGAACAATAGGAGCATCTTTCTTAACTTCATAGAAAAATTCAGGATAAGTAATATTAGGTGCTGGTTCAACAATAGTAAACATGATTATTTGTCCAGAATCACATACATCCCAACTATTACATGATTTGATATTGAATAATTGAGATGTTAGATTTTGAGTTGGACTTCCTGAAATTACTCCAGTACTTGTATCAAGATTAATTCCCATAGGTAGTTGATTCGGCTCTACCATAAAATAACTGAGATACTGAGGCGTTTGAATATCTGGGGTTAAAATTTCCATTGGTTCTCCCTTAACAAGATTATACTCAAGAATACCAATATTTGTATGGTTTGTAATATCAAATTCAACCGTAGGTATCTCTGGAGCTATTCCAAATGTTATATTCACAGAAATTGTTCTTAAAACTGGTGTTGAAATTGTAGCATTAAGCATGTAAGTAATATTTGTATTTGTGAAATTCACTGGAGTTCCATAAATACGGCCATAATTTGTATCAAAGTTCAAACCTTCTGGAAGTTCTGGATAAATTGACCAAGTTACAAATTCTTCATAGGCTGCATCATAATTATATGTACTTCCCATTGCTAATATTTCACTATAACTATTATTCGCAGGAGCAATATAAGCAATTGTATGATCTATTTCTCCAAAGAACCGATACATTCTTGGATAGCTATTAGATGTGAAGTCTTGACCATTTGAATATTCAGTAGCTGCTGTAGTGCCGCCCCATTCATTGCTATTCATTTCTGCAATAAAATATGGTAAATCAAATTCATCTAAACCGAAATCATAAATCCAATTACCATTACTTCCTCCCTTTGTACCACTGAAATAAGTTTGGAAACCATCTGAATTAACTCCTAATAAATGGAAATATGAGTTGACATTAGAACTTTCTGTATCGACCAAAATATGTACTTCATCGTCACTATCAATTACAGACCTTAACTCACCATTACTATTTTTACCCCCATATTTATTACAACTATTCCAAATTAAATCTCCTGTCGTACTCATTCTAGCTGCACAAAGCCAACCTTTTTCTGAAGTTGAAAATGTAGTTATATTTCCTGCAAAATTTAAATCTCCAGCATCATTGTCAAACGAAGAATATACTATAGAAATACTACCATCACTATATTCTTCAATTGACGGTAAAACTTGATTTAATCCTCCAGTATATGTGATATTCTTTGCCCATTGCCATGTTCCTGAAGAATCTAAATGAGCAATGAACGTATTATATGAAGTTGCAGTTGGTGGATCAAGAACAGTACTTCCAAAACCTAATGCTACTTTTCTAAATTTGCCTATCATTGTTGCCGAACCATCAGAATGTGAAATTACATCTGTATATGTATAAATACTGACATCATTACAATCGTATGATGTGTGTGCAGCAGATTCTAAATGAGTAGGTGCTGAAATCCATGAAACTAAGCCTAACGAATCTAACCTAGAAACATATGGAGTATGATAACCGATACAAGATAATCCATAATCAACTGCTACCCCACCAAAAGTTATTGTTTGTGATGCGGCAGTTTTAGCACTAAAAGACACTGTTACTTCTCCATTATTTTCTACTGAAATTCCTGAATCTGGAGTTACCATAAAGGCCCTTTGGTTATTAGGTGATTGTGGAGAATCTGAATTAGTAACCCATAACAAATTACCATTTTCATCATATTTAGCTACAAAAATATCTCTCCCATTAGTTGACTCGAAATTGAAACTTGGTGATTCTAAGAAGGAAACATCACAACTTGAACTAATTAATCCTTGATATTCAACAAGTACATATATATTATTAGATGCATCTATTTCTAAATCTTTAACATGTCCAGAACATACGTTAATTGTTCTAACCCAATCCCATTTCTTATCAATTCCTCTTTTCGCAACAAATAGATCATCAGCATCATGAGAGGGCAATACAGGAATTCCTTCAAAATATTCTCCTGTACCTGTATTATAATAATAAGAACTAGAGAAGAACATTGATCCATCACTTCCAAATCTTACTTGGTTACCTTTTTGTCCATTGGCGTCTTGTGTGT
>CAZMJH010000100.1:0-595 GCA_964566595.1 uncultured Candidatus Poseidoniales archaeon | reverse complement strand
ATCCAGACAATAAAGGAGATTGATCCCAAATCTTAATTGTGAGATTTAATGAAAAAGGATCGTTTGAAGATGTAGTGGAAATTTCATAAATAGTACCAACTAAATCTATATCTAAGGGGATTCCAGTGATGTCTCCAGTAGTTGTATCAAAGTTTAGTCCCTCTGGTAATTGAGGAGAAATTGAAATTGAATTTGGTTTCAGCCCAGTAAATGTTGCAAGATATCCTTCACTCGCAGTATTGACTTCAAATACGAGGTCTGTAACTTCATATTCTAAAGTAGCTTGATCTAGTGCATCACAGATACCATCTCCATCTGCATCACCTGGGAAATCATTTACATCAATAGATTGTGTATATTTACCTAGGTATTGTACTTGACTGTGAGTGAAACTATTTCCTGAACCTAAAGTAGTAAAAATATAAGGATCATTATAATCATCAACTACAATATTAATTGATTTTAGATTAGTTGAATGCCAATTTGTGGTATGTTGCCTGACTATTGTAGATAACCAAGTACTTGTTGATTCATCATAAGTCGTATAATATGCTGTTCCATTGGATGCATCATGCCATGCAATGTGTGCTTTGTC
>CAZMJH010000099.1:0-5235 GCA_964566595.1 uncultured Candidatus Poseidoniales archaeon | reverse complement strand
AGTTATGGATAGAATCAAACACAAAATTGTACTGAGTGATGGTGTTAGTGCTACACTTTCTGAAAATGGCACTGTTACAATTTCCGGAGAACATGGGAATTTATCTAGAGATTTCATTCATCCAAAAGTTATGATTATTCAAGAAGGAGAAGTACTTAGTGTAATGTGTGATCTTCCTCGAAGAAAAGAAAAAGCATTATGTGGAACTTGGGCGGCTCATTTAAGAAATATGAATAAAGGTGTCTCTGAAGGTTTTACTTACAAAATGAAAGCAGTATATTCTCATTTTCCTATGACTCTGAAGGTGGATTATGCAAATAATAAATTTGTTGTCAACAATTATTTTGGAGAAAAAGTGCCGAGATTAGCAAAACTTCCATGGTCAGAAGAAGAAGTTAAAGTTGAAGTTAAAAATAAAACTGAAGTAATTATTTTTGGAAAAGATAAAGAAAAAGTAGGGCAAACAACAGCCAATATTGAAAGATGTTGTACTGTTAAGAAAAGAGATAGAAGGATATTCCAAGATGGAATTTATCTTGTGGGGAAATACTAAGGGGGATTCAAATGGCTGATGAATATGATGGTATGACTGTTAAAGAACTCAAAGATTTATTGCGTGAAAGAGGATTACCTGTTTCGGGTACAAAAAAGATTCTAATTGAACGTTTATCAGAGGAATCAGAAACTCAAGAAGAGGTTGATGAAGCAACTGAAGAAGTAGTTGAAGAAGTAGACGAAGAAGAATTTGATGAAGAATATGAAGACTTTGAAGATGAAGAGTGGGACGATGAAGAATTAGATTTTCATGTAGCTAAACAAAAACCAGAATTAGATCAAAATATAGCTGATGCTTTGAAATTAAGAGAATCTCAATCAAAAAGTACTCCAGTATTTCGTAGATCCGAGTGGTTTCGTTACAAGAGACTTTCACGTAGTGGATGGCGTAGACCTAAAGGAATGGATAATAGTCAACGTAAAAATTTGAAGTATAGGAGTTCAAGAGTTAGAATTGGACATGGTAAAGTTTCTACAGCTAGAGGTTTACATTCCAGTGGATTTAGAGAAGTTTTAGTACACAACACATCAGATTTGGATGAAATAAATCCTGCATCTGAGGCAGCACGTATTGGTGCTACAGTAGGTGGCAGGAAACGTGAACAAATACATTTGAAGGCTGATGAATTAGGAATTAGAATTTTGAACCGAAGGAGGAATGTTTGATGCAAGTGACTAATCAAAAGAGAATGGCTGCTGATTTACTTTCTAAACAAGAAGGTAAGCAGGTAGGAATAAATCGTGTATGGATTCATCCAGCATATATTGATCAAGTAGCAACTGCCGTTCAGAAAGAAGAAATACGGGAACTAATTGAAGAAGGAATAATACGTTCAAAACCAATTCAAGGTACAAGTAGAGTTAGGGCGAGATTGGCTAAAACACAGAAGTCTAAGGGCCGAAGAAAAGGTCATGGGTCAAGAGCTGGTTCGAAAAATGCTCGTACACCGAGAAAACAATTGTGGATGAGGAAAATTAGATCCCAAAGGCGTGTTCTTAAAGATTTGAGAGAATCTGGTAATTTAGATGCTTCGAGGTATAGATATTATTATCGTAAGGCAAAGGGTGGTACATATCGTAGTGTAGGGCACATGAAAACTTATTTGGAAGCAGAGGGAATAAAAATAGAAGGAGATGATTCTTGATGGCACATGGTCAAAGACAACGTAATCAATACCGTAGAAGAACTGCTGGTAAAACAGATTATCATCGCCGTTTACGCATGTTAAAAAGTGGTACTGCGCGTGCTATTGTCCGAATCTCAAACACTCAGGTCACTTGTCAATTAGCTAATTATGCAAAAGATGGTGATCAAATAGTTGCTAGTTTTGTAGGTACTGAATTACAATCTCATGGGTATCCAAATGATGCATCGAAGAAATCAATCCCAGCATGTTATTTAGTTGGATTTGGTTTAGCAAAAAAAGCTATTTCTAATGGCATAAACGAAGCCATACTGGATATTGGACTTTCAGCATCAAGTACAGGTTCTAGAATATTTAGTGCACTTAAAGGGATGATTGATGGCGGACTAAAAATTCCTCATGGTGAAGATATATTTCCTTCTGAAGATCGTGTAAATGGTGCACACATTTCAGATTCATTATTAAAAAAAGTAGATAAGACAAAGAAAACAATAGAGGAGGCATTCAAATGACTGATGAAGAACAAAATTTAGATGAAATTCCTGAAGAAAAAATCCCAGAAGATGTAAAAATGGCTCCAGGACTTCGTGCTGCTTTGAATTATGAACAAAATGACAGTACTCTACCACGTCGTAGAGGTGCTGCAGATGAAAGCGCTCAAAGATTACGAGATTGGGTTCCATGCACACGTTTAGGAAAAATGGTGCATTCTGGAGCTATAGTTTCAATGGAGAAAGCAATTTCTTCAGGACTTCCTATAAGAGAAGTAGAAGTTGTTGATTCTTTGATACCTAATTTGGAAGATGATGTGCTTTGTGTTAATATGGTTCAGCGTATGACAGATAGTGGAAGGAGGGTCCGCTTTAATGTGATGGCAGCAGTTGGCAATAAAGACGGATATATCGGTATTGGAATGGCTAAAGGGAAAGAAGTTCCTGCAACAATCCAAAAAGCGATATCTGTAGCGAAATTGAATATTATTCCAGTTTTAAGAGGCAATGGAAGTTGGGAATCAGGAATAGGTCCTGGAACTAGTATTCCTATTGAAGTTACAGGTAGAAGTGGTTCTACAAGATTAACATTAATCCCAGCACCATCTGGCAAGGGATTGGTAGTTGGCCCTGTTGGAAGAAGAGTTTTGGCATTGGCAGGGATTACAGATATTTGGTCTCGTTCAAATGGACAAAAACTCACTACTATTAACTATGCAAAAGCTACATTTAATGCATTAATTGAATTAAACAAATCTATAATAAAAAACGATCAAAGAAATAATTTATTTATAGTAGAAGGGAGGGTATTGGAATGAGTTATTTGGTAGTTAGGGTAAGATCAGATATTAATGTTAGGCATGACATTAAGAAAACAATGCACAGTTTGAATTTAACAAAAGTAAATCATGCAGTATTAGTTCCTAAAAGACCTGAAATATTAGGTATGTTGACTAAGGCTAAAGATTACATTACTTGGGGAGAACCATCTACGGAAACTGTTGAATCTCTAATAAGAGAAAGAGGAAAAATGGTTGGAGATGTTTCGATAACTGATGAATTAGTTAAAGAATCCTCAGAATTCAAAGGCATTAAAGCATTAGCAAATGCAATAGTGTCTGGAGATACGGAAATAAAGTCCGTATCTAATATGAAACGAGTGTTTAGATTGCACCCCCCTAGAGGTTCTAAAGGATGGGGTGGAATAAAACGTTCATTTGTAATTGGTGGTGCTCTTGGAAATAGAGGTGACGCAATAAATTCATTGGTAGAGAGGATGCTTTGAGGTGATATTATGGTTTCTAGAACAAATAAATTTAGGGGACGCAACCGTACACATGGGCGTGGTAAAAAAGCGGGCCGTGGAGCAGGAAAACGTGGCGGAAGAGGAAATGCTGGAATGAATAAACATAAGGTCATGTATCGTTTAAAATATATGCCAGGCCATTGGGGCATGCATGGTTTCAATAGAGATCCTAGTCTTAGAATTGTAAATGTAACATGTAATTTACAAGAATTAATTGCTTTTGCTGCAGGTAAGAAAAAGATTGATTTAAGTGAATTTGGAATTGATAAATTATTAGGTTCAGGCAAGATTGCGATACCATTGGATGTAACTGTTGAGACTGCTTCTGCTAAAGCAGTTGAAAAAATAGAAGCAGCAGGTGGTTCTGTAACCCTATCAGAAGAAGATTGGGATGAAGAATGGGAAGAGGAATAATTCAAATCAGGTGTTTAAATGAAGAAACCAATTCCATGGGCTGTTGCATTAGTATCAATAATGTATTGGGGATCATTAATTTGGTGGCAATATGATGCTCTTTTTGGAAGTGTTACTGAACAAATGAATCAAAATGCAACGATTGCATTGGTTCTATCTGTGGCTTATGTGGCTATGTTACTTTTATTTTTTATGAAAGATACTCCTACAAATATTTCAGAAATTCCGTTAATCGGCAAATCGATTAAATTCCTTGTGTGGGTTGTATTTTGTCTTGGAATTACAGCATACTGTATATGGGTAGATACTGAGGCAGTATCAGTCATGTATGTAGGTGTACTATTAGGAGGAGTAATTGCTTCAATGTCGTTATGTTGTCTAATGTATAGAGGTGAAGAAAGTAGTCGTTTATACGCTCTAAAGAGATTTGTAGATGTTTATCCAAGTATTGCTAAGCCTGAAGGGCATGTTCGATTTAATCAAAAATTATGGACTACAGTACTTGTTTTGATAATTTATTTTGGTATGACAAATGTGTTGATTTGGGGTATGTCTGGTTCAGCCTTAGATATATTTTCAGGTTTTAGAGCAATCATGGCAGGTGCGTCTGGTTCAATAATGCATTTAGGTATCGGACCAATTGTTACTGGTTCAATTATTATGCAATTATTTGCTGGAGCAAAAATCATCAATTTAGATTTACAAGATTCTGACGATAAACAAATGTATCAAGGAGTACAAAAATTAGTTGTATTGATTATGATACCGGTAGAATCAATTCCTCAAACATATGGTTTCCTTACAGCAGATCCAGATATAGTTGCAAATATTGGTTCTGGTTGGGCAAATTTCATTATTGTGGCGCAATTATTTGCAGGTTCTTATTTAGTATTCCTTCTTGATGAACTAGTTAGTAAATGGGGAATTGGATCTGGAATTTCATTGTTTATTGCTGCAGGTGTAGCTCAATCTACGTTCGTAGGAACATTATCACCACTCCCTGTTGGAGGAGGGGGAATGGATGCTTATTCTGTACAAAATCCTCCGTCAGGAGCATTACCTATGGTTTTCTATATGTTTAGGACATTGGCTAATTCAGAAATGGTGTCTCAAAATGGATTTGAAGTGATGCTTCTTACACATGTTAACCCCTTAGCTGCATTATTTTCATCAGTGGTGGTGTTCTTGGTGGTGGCATATGCTGAATCAAGTAGACTCGAATTGCCTTTGACTCATGGTAAAGTCAGAGGGCATAAAGGAAGTTATCCTATACGTTTAGTATATGCAAGTAACATTCCTGTAATTTTGATGGCTGCATTATTAG
>CAZMJH010000098.1:0-5247 GCA_964566595.1 uncultured Candidatus Poseidoniales archaeon | reverse complement strand
ATAATAATTCTTTCATTATTCAACAATCCATATTTTATATGAATTACATTATACCATAACATTTGAATACTAGAACACTCATTTTTTAACTGTCTGTGGATAAGTATCTTTAATAAATAAAGTCATAATTAAAGCACAAAATAATGAATGGTCTATTATTCCTAAAAAAATAAGGGGCGAAGAAGAATAAATAATATTACAATAGTGAGGGCTAAATACTTCATCACCTCTTGTATTTTTATGGAGTGGACTCGTAGTGAAGATGACTTGTTTATTCGTTTAGACCCCGGTGAAGAAATACATCAATCTCTAAGAATTATTGCTGATGAAGTTGGCTTTAATGCAGCAGCAATTACTAGTGGAATTGGTAGAACAAGAAACAATCATTATGGCTATATGTCTGATTCACAGATTTATCATCGTAGAATATTCGAAGAAGCAGCAGAATTAGTAACATTACAAGGTAATCTTGCAAGAAAAGAAGATGGAACAGCATTTACTCATATCCATGCAACATGGTGTAGTGATAGTGATGTGGTTATGGCAGGACACATGTTTGAATCTACAATACATGTGGTGGGAGAGATTCATTTGAGAATTTTAACTAAGTCTTTAATGACACGATGTCCTTTAGAAAATAGTGAATTTGTAGCGTTAAAATTTTCGTGAAGTTCATAGTCTAGAGACAGGATGGATATCTATGACCGGAACTAAACGAATTACCGAACTTGCAGAGGCGATTCGTTATCATCAGGAATTATATTACAATCATTCTGCTCCAGAAATTAGTGATGCTGATTTTGACACGCTTTGGAATGAATTAGAATTATTAGATCCAGATAACCAAATTTTACATCAAGTAGGGCCAGAACCACTTCCTGGAACCGTAAAAGTAGAACACAAATTCCCTATGCGTTCTTTAGATAAAGGAATTAGTGATGAAGATATAATTCATTTTGTTGTCCAATCAACATTTGGTGGAACAAGATATATTGCTCAACCCAAATTAGATGGTTCAGCCTTATCATTAGAATATGTTGCTGGAAATTTGTTTAGAGCTGCAACAAGAGGTAGTGGAGAACGCGGAGAAGACGTTACATTGAATGCAAAGCAGATAACCAATATTCCTAATCGACTTAATGTAGCAATAGATTGTCATGTTAGGGGGGAAGTTGTTATGCCCCTTTCAACATTCGAAGCGAAATACAAGGACGTATCCCCGAATCCTAGAAATTTGTGTTCTGGGGCTTTAAGACAAAAACATGGAGATGGAAAAGCTGACGCTTCAGATCTTATTTTTCAAGCCTATGACGTTAAATTTCCCAATCAATTACCACATGTAGAAAATGATAGTGAATTGTTAGAATGGTTGAAAGATGCAGGAATTGAACCAGCACCATGGACTATTTTTGATTCAACAAACCCTCAAGATGAAATGATTAAATATACTCGCGATTGGTCTGAAAAAAGGTCTAAATATAAATTTGAAATAGATGGAGTAGTTTTCAAACTTGACAATTTAGCACAAAGAGAACATTTAGGAATGACTGCCCACCATCCAAGATGGGCATTAGCGTGGAAGTTCCCATCTCAAGAAGCTAATAGTGTATTATTGGAAGTCACTTGGCAAACTGGAAGAACAGGGGCCGTAACCCCTGTTGGTAAAATTGCGCCACAAATAGTGGGAGGGGTGACAGTAGAAAATGTCACTTTACATAATGTGGGCGAAGTTAAAAGATTAGGAGTAAAAATTGGAGATAAAGTTACAATTACACGTAGAGGAGACGTTATACCCAAAATAATTGAAAATTTAGGTTTGGCAAATATTGATGATTTAAAAAATAGAAAACATGCAGATGGAACAATATTTGAGGAAAAATTAACCCATAAAGAAATTCCAATACCTAAACAATGCCCTTCGTGTAATAGAGAATTAACAGTTGATGGGGCTTTTTTAAGATGTATTGCATTAAATTGTAATGCTAGAATTTCAAGAACACTAACTTATTGGTGTAGGTCTTTAGAGATGGATGGCATTGGTGAAAAATTAATAGGATCATTATTAGATATTGGTATGATTGAAACAATTGCAGATTTATACAAATTAACTCATCGCCAAATTTCATCTTTAGAGAGAATGGGAGATAAGAGTGCGTATAATGTTCTTGATGAATTAGAGAAAACAAGAAAATTGACACTTTCTCAATTTTTACATGCATTAGGCATGCAAAGAATAGGGCCAGAAGTAGCCACTATTATATCTCAATATTTTATTAATTTAGAGAATTTATTACTTTGGATTGATAATGGTGAAAATAATGAATTAACAAATATTGAAGGAATAGGAGATAAAGTTGCAGATATATTTAGAGAAGGAATAAAAAGCAGATTATTGTTAATTAATGAATTATCAGAAATCATTGAAATTATGGATGAAAAACCCTCAGCATTTGGAATTTTTGATGATAAGACGTTTTGTATTACAGGGTCACTCTCAAAACCCAGAAAAGAAATTACATTGGCCATAAAAAATGTTGGAGGAAAAGTCACTTCATCTATTTCATCTAAATTAGATTATTTGGTAGTGGGAGATTCACCCGGTTCAAAATTAAATAAAGCACAGGAATTAGGCGTTATAATATTAAATGAAACTGAATTATTTAATTTAATTGAACAAAATGAATCTAAATTAGTAAATATAAAAAAAACATTATTCGATTATGAATAATTAATTTCTAAGGTCTTCCAATAGCATAAACTGTCCACCCAATATCTTCTAATTTTTTAATATCAAGCACCCTCCTCCCATCATAAATAAGGGGTTTACGCATCCGATTTAATAATGAATTCCAATCAAGATTTATACAAACAGAATGTCCAGTAACTAATACTACCAAATCAAAATCTTCAACTGCATCAATATTTGTAACTACATTTACATTTTTAGGAAAAATATCATTTTCTAAATGAGGATCCCAAACAGATACATTAATTCCGGAATCTGTAAGTGCTAATGCGAGATGTTCTGCAGGAGTTTCTCTATGATCTCCTACTTCAGCCTTATATGACCATCCCAAAAATAGAATTTTAGAATCATTTGCAGGAACATTATTTATGTATAATATGTCTTTTAATACAGAATAAACATGAATTGGCATTGTTCTATTTACTGCTCTAGCCGCAGAAATTAATTCGGCAGGTACACCAACTTGTTCAGCACGTTGAATCATGTAATAAGGGTCTACAGGTATACAATGGCCACCTACTCCAACACCTGGAGTATACCGATGAAAATTCCACTTTGTTGCGGCTGCATTAAGCACATCTTCAATATCAATATCTAATGCTGGAAAAATTCTTGCTAATTCATTTACAAGTGCAATATTGATGTCTCTTTGTACATTTTCTATGACTTTAGCCGCTTCAGCAACTTCAATTTTACCTACATAATCTACACGACCACTAGTTAATTTAGAATATATTTTGACTAATGATTTTCCAACTTCTGGATTTAAGCTCCCAATAACTCTTGCAACTTTTCTAACACCATTTGCTTCATCTCCTGGATTAAATCGTTCAGGGCAATATGCGATATCTACATCAATTCCAATTCTTAGGTTATATTTTTTGATTAAAGGAAGCCATGATTGGGTAGTAACTCCTGGATATACAGTACTCTCAAGAACTACAATTTTACCGGAATTAGGTGTTATTGCTTTGAAAATATTCTCTCCAGCATTAATTACATATTTCAAATCAGGTTTTAAATTAGAAGTAACTGGGGTAGGAACTGTTACAATTAAAATTTCACATTTTTCAACAGCAATATTAGTATCTGTAGTGATATTCCAATTTTTTGTACCAGGCTTTGGAATGATATTATTAATTTCGGGATCACCAGTAGGATTTTCACCTTTATTTATTGTATCAACAACATATTGTGAAACATCAACGCCCCATACAGTAAAACCTGCATCTAAGAAGCCAATAGCCGTAGGTAAACCCACATATCCCAAACCAATAATTCCTATGGAAACATTACCATTTTCAATAGAATTATTCAACCCTAATTTCCCATCCATGCATCAGGCCTCCATTATTATGATTATGAATCTCTCGCATGAAATTTGAATATATTATATATTTATGCCAATTTTAATAAATCCGCTAAATAAGAATAAGTGGAAAAAAGAAGTAAAAATTCTCAGATATACTACAATCATCATTAATGATGATTTGTAGCCGACACTTAACAGGGGAAAAATTACCCTCTTTAAAAATAATTAAGTTAAAAAACAAGTATAATGGAGATGTCACGGTGGAGAGAGTAATAAATCCTGATTTTTGTAAAGAATTAGGAGAATTGAGCAATGAAGATTTAAAATTAGATCGTAATCGGACTTCATTCATTTTAAAGAAAAAATTTCGAAAAATTTCAGGGCGTAAAAGGCTTGGATTAATTTGGATGATTTTAGATCCTATTGTTATTTCATTAGTTTATTTGTTTGTATTTACAGTACTTAGAGCATCAACTAAAGTTGAATCAGTATTTATTGGTATTACTTTATTTCGTTTAATGCAAGTTTCTCTAAAAACAGGCATGAAATCCATTCAAGATTTTTCAGGGGGATTAAAAGCTGAAAGAGTAAGAACAAGAGTATTAATTAATGCATTATTAAAATATAGAATAATCGATAATTTTCTTCAATCATTTGGTGTAGCATTAATTTTGTTGATAGGTTATAAAGTTTCATTTTTAGGTATCCTTGCCTTTCTTTTTATTGCACAAATAATAGGTTTTTTAAGTGAAGGCTTAGGGATGAATTTAGCACCTATTGTGAAAAATATACCAGATATTTCTAATCTTGTAAATTATATTTTAATGGTGTTATTTTTCGCTTCACCAGCATTATACCCGATGAGCTTTACTACAGGAATCCATTATAAATTAAACGAATTAAATCCCTTTACTTATTTCGTAGAGACGTCTAGATTTTTTGCTGATTTAGATTCTGTAATATTGGAATTGGATTTACGAATTTACGGTTTATTTTTATTAATCCTTGGAATTTTAACATTTAGAGGATATTTTTTAATTGACAAATTAAGATGGAGGATGACAACATGGTCATAAAACAAAATGCGATTTCAATTGAAAATTTATGTGTGGATTATCATATTTTTAAAAGAAGTAAGAAAAAGCCATTTGGAGAACTTATTAGTTTTAAGGCATTATCTGATATCATT
>CAZMJH010000097.1:0-5256 GCA_964566595.1 uncultured Candidatus Poseidoniales archaeon | reverse complement strand
GAAACATTAGCACTTAGGAATTTAGCAGCAAGACAGTATTTAGAAGATAGTATTTCAGATCTCTTGGGTTTAGAATTTCCATATTCTGAATCTAGTCATTATAATGAGTTTGTGATTAGGTTTCCCTTTAATGCTCAAATCGCATTAGATTTCTTGGATAGTGCTGGAATTATAGGTGGTTTTGTTTTGTCAAATTGGTATAGCGGTTGTGAAAATGATTTACTGGTGTGTGCAACAGATCAAACGACTAGAGAAGAGATTTTTAACTTTAGAAGCGAATTGGAACGTTGTTTATTTCGTTATAAGAATTTATGGATGGAGGATGAATAAAAATGAGCGACATCTTTGAATTTGAAGGAATTATGGGGATGGGTTATTCTCAACCGGATTTAATTATTGAACGTTCAAAAATTAAATTACCTCCAACATTAAAGCGAAAGGAATTACCTAGGCTTCCATTACTTTCAGAACCTGAGGTTGTTAGACATTATACCTGGCTTTCAACTAGAAATTTTGGAATTGATACTGGTTTTTATCCACTTGGTTCCTGTACAATGAAACATAATCCCCGAGTCAACGAAGTTATTGCAGCAATGCCTGGAATTACAGAATTACATCCCTTACAAAAAGAATCTCATCAACAAGGACTTTTTGCAATTATGTTTGAAATGCAAGAAATGTTAGGGATTTGTGCAGGAA
Organism: uncultured Candidatus Poseidoniales archaeon; assembly: GCA_964566595.1. Classification (GTDB taxonomy): domain Archaea; phylum Thermoplasmatota; class Poseidoniia; order Poseidoniales; family Poseidoniaceae; genus MGIIa-I. The sequence goes on along the minus strand of CAZMJH010000097.1, from coordinate 4,557 downwards.
TGGATTCAGTATCTCTTCAACCTGTGGCTGGAGCTCAAGGTGAATTTACTGCAATTAGGTGTATCCAAGAGTACCACAAATCAATTGGTGAAGGTCATAGAAACAAGGTAATAGTTCCTGATTCAGCACATGGAACTAATCCAGCAAGTGCGGCAATGTGTGGTTATGAGATAATTGAAATACCTTCAGCAGATGATGGTTTGTTTGATCTAGATGCTCTGAAAGCTGTTGTTGGAGAGGATACTGCAGCAATGATGATTACTAATCCGAATACACTTGGAATTTTTGAACCTGAAATTTCTAAGGCTGCGGAGATAGTTCATTCAGCAGGAGGTCAGATGTATTATGACGGAGCTAATTTCAATGCAATTCTAGGAAAAACAACTCCTGGATTAATGGGTTTTGATGCTGTACATTATAATTTACACAAAACGTTTAGTCAACCTCACGGAGGAGGCGGGCCTGGTTCTGGACCTATTGGCGTTAAAGAACATCTTGCTAAATTTTTACCTTCGCCCTTGATAGTTCGTAGGGAAATTAGTGAAGAAGAATGTTTGGATGGTCTAGAAGGTGTTGACAGTGACAACCTGTCCGAATACGGATGGTGGCATCAATTATATGAGCCAGAAGAATCAATTGGAAAAGTTCAACAATGGATGGGAAATTCTGGGGCCATTGTTAGATCTTGGGCATTCTATCGAAGATATGGGTTCCAATTAGAGAAAATGAGCGAACATGCTGTGTTAAATGCAAATTATTTACATTATAAAATTATGAATCCTAATAGCGAAATTTCTGCAAAAATCCCAGTTATGCCAGTAGATGGATCCAAAGCAAAATTTTGTAAACATGAATTTACAATTAGTGCAACACCTTTGAAAGATTCTTCAGGAATAACAGCAATGGATTTGGCAAAGGGACTCCTTGACAAAGGTTACATGGCACCTACAGTATATTTCCCTCTAGTTGTGCCTGAATGTCTCATGATTGAACCTACTGAAACGGAATCTAAGAACACATTAGATACATTTGCTTCTAAATTTCATGAAGTATTGACTCAAGATTATGAAACATTGCATAAAGCACCGATTACAACACATGTAGGACGAGTAGATGAAGTTCAAGCTGCTAGAAATCTTGTATTAAAGTATGAGTTTGAAACTTAATAATTTCTTATGATATTTTTTTGAGAATTCTACTTTTCTTTCCAATGTCATGTTTTGAAATTTCCGCACAATTAATCAGTTGATGTGATACATTTAAATTTGTATTGTGATATATTGTTGCCCAAGGTTTTTTCATATCATGATAATCACCAGTTTTAATATGTAATTCAACTCCTATGTCATGATTTATTGATTGTTCTCTTTGAGTTCTTCCTCCTCCATTTTCTAGGATAAATTGTGCAATTTTCATAGCATCGATTGAGGCGATATAACCTGATTTTTTTGTGAAAAGTTGAGATTTATATTTGCAATTTTTTATGAGAATTTGAGGATTTAAACACAGTTTATTTGCATATTTTTCTTCAACACCTTGAGCTATTATCATGAGTCTGAATTTTTCTAATGCTTCGCCATTGTTTAGAACTTTTGAAATTGCATTTTTTGCTGTATCTTCAGAAGTCTCAAGACCTGAAAGAAGTAATAATTCAGCCCCTTCAGATATAATTAATTCTAGGCAATCATCTGGACCTTTACCTTTCAAAAGATTAATTGATTCAATTATTTCAAGTGCATTTCCAGACATAAATCCTAGTGGATTATTCATTTCAGTAAGTAATGCTGTTGTTTTAATCCCCATTAGATTTCCGGTTTTAACCATACTATCTGCTAACTCACTAGCAGAATTCATATCTTTCATGAATGCAGCAGAACCAACTTTGATGTCAAGAACCAAACAGGAAATTCCTTCAGCTGCTTTTTTTGATATTATTGATCCTGTAATTAAAGGGATAGAAGCAACTGTTGAAGTTAAATCTCTCATTGCATAAAGAATTCTGTCTGCTGGAATCATTTCTTGAGTTTGTGTTGTAATTACACAACCTATTTCGTTAACAATTTCCATAATTTCTATAGGAGTTAATGCTGTGTTAAATCCCGTCATTGATTCTAATTTATCTATTGTCCCTCCTGTATGTTCAAGGCCTCTTCCTGCAATCATGGGTACTTTTAGACCACATGCTGCAAGTGCTGGTGCCAAAGGAATACTGATTTTATCTCCAACACCTCCTGTTGAATGTTTGTCCACAACATATTGTTTATTTTTCCATTCAAAGACAGTACCTGAATCCATCATGGATTGAGTTAATGTTGTAGTTTCTTTAGTTGACATACCATTGATGTATATTGCCATAAGAAGTGCGCCAATTTGTTCAGGTTGTATTTTTTCATTAGATATTGATTTAATAATGTGTTTTATTTGTTCATCAGTTAATTCATTACTATCTCTTTTGAGGGCAATTAATTCTGCAATTCTCAAATTTTATCCCTCATGAATCTGCCAAACCAATTTCAACCAATCTTTGATGTAAATATTCTCCCGCAGTGATGTTTTGATATTTTTGTTCTCCGCCCGTCATTTCTATAAATTTAGGTAATGGTGTAAGATCTATTTCATTCCGTGGATGAACAAACATTGGCATTGAAAAACGCCTTAAATTAGAATTGTTTGGGTTTACTACTCTGTGTGTTGTGGATTTGAATAAACCATTTGTTATATTTTGTATCATATCTCCAGTATCTACAACAATATATTCTGGTCCCGTTTCTACCTTAAACCAACTACCATCATGATCCATTACTTCTAATCCTGATTCTGTGGATGCGCAAAGTAATGTAATCAAATTGATATCTTCATGTTGAGCAGAACGAACACTGTTAGGATCTCTATCATCTGGCAAAGGAGGATAATGAATGACTCTAAGAATTGTATTTCCCTCTTTTGCCATTGAACTTAACCATTCCTGAGGCATATCAAGATATAATGAACATGCATCTAATAATTTATTACTACATTCTTCTAATTTTGAATAGAGAGCTTCTAAATTTTTTTTGAATGCAGGAATCTCATCTGGCCAAATATTATGTAAAAAATCATCGTAATTTGGATGATCTTGATTTAATGTTCTTCCAATTTGATAAAACTCCTTTAAATCAGGCGCGGGATTATCTTTAGAATGTTCTTTTCCAAACCGGGTATATCCTCTTTGACAATGAATATCATTATTTTCACATTTCGATTTAAATTCCTTTTCTTGATTAAAAAATTCTTCAGAGTTTTTGTAACATTGAGATAGCAACTCAAATTCGATTCCATGGCCTTTTAATGCAAAGAATCCTATGTCCTCTAATGCCTTACCCATTGCTTCAACAAATTCATGTTTATTATTTTCAAAATCATGAAGATCCAATTCGACTAATCCGCGGGCCATCAACACTTCCTTTCCTTTTTATTTGAAGAACTTGTCGTGAAAAAAAGGTCAACCGTTTTCATTATACCATTCTTTTAGTTGTTCCATAGTCCAACCTTGAGCAATATAAGCATCAATTACATCTCTAGTCCAACCTGGCATGTCAATGGATTCATCATTTTCGTCATATTTTATAGAGTCACTGCTATCTAACACTTGTGAAGAAAACACTGCCTTACGTTGTTCATCTTCACTCGTAGTCATTCCAGTAACAGCATCAAGAACTGGAGATGAATATGTTTGTGTTTCATTTAATTCTGGTTCTTCAAGCCCTTTTGCAGCATCATCTACAACATCATTTGTTAAATCAGCAAAGATTTCATCTGTGGGATTATTTCTATTCAAAAAGAAAACAAGTAATGACCCTATAAATGCTATAGTGGCAAATACCATTAATCCTAAAAGGAGTAAAGATCCAGTATCATCTGCAGCAGCACCATTACCTAACTTGTTTTCTTCTTCATCATCATTAGTTTGTTCTTGTGAGGGAGTACAACCAGTGCTTCCAACAACACTGCCAGGTAAAGTTTCAGGACATTCATCAATAGGATCAATTATGCCATCATTATCTAAATCACTACATCCCTCTGAATTGACTATTGCATCTGGGGGAGTATCGAGACATGAATCAGCTGTATCAATTACTCCATCATTATCTAAATCTTCTTCTGGGATTACTTCACATCCAGTAGAATCTACAGTTGTATTTGGAGGAGTATTTTCACATAAATCTAAAGTTTCTCCTGAATTATCAAAATCATTTACTCCATCACCATCAGAATCAAGAGGGCACCCATCAATATTCACAGAAATATTTTCCGGAGTATTTTCGCATAAATCATTGATATCAATTACTCCGTCATTATCACTATCAGTTGTAGTGTCTACCACTATATCATCTAATGTTTCACCACACAGAGTTTCATTTCCATCATTAATTCCATTACCATTTGCATCAGAATTAGACATGGCTTTACGAGCACTAATACCTTCCATTTGTGCAAAAGCAAGTTCGAGTAAATCTGGAATACAATCACCATCTGTATCAGAAGAAAGAGGATCTCCTCCATTGTTATATTCTTCTA
>CAZMJH010000096.1:0-5292 GCA_964566595.1 uncultured Candidatus Poseidoniales archaeon | reverse complement strand
GGAGAAGCATTTGATAGGAAATTTTTGAGTTATTCAACTGGTATGAGGGGAAAGTTAGGTTTTGGATTTATTACGGCATTAAATCCAGATATATTATTGATGGATGAAACATTAGGAGTTGGCGATAGGGAATTTAGAGCTAAAGCATCATTAAGATTAAAGAAATTTATAGAAAGGGCTGGCACTGTAATAATTTCTACACATTCTCTTGGTTTAGCTAAAGATATTTGTACTAGAGGGATAGTTTTAGATCAAGGAAAAATATATTGTGATTTATCTGCAGAAGATGCAATTTCCAAATATATTGAATTAACTACAAAGGAGTAATATTTAATGTTAATAATAACAATTATTGGTTATTTATGTACGATATATATTTCATTAATATTATTTCCATGGATTTTTGTGATATTTTGGAGAATTCCACCACCCCCCGAGAAATTAATAATTGAAAGCAAAGAACTAAAAATTCAAGACACTTTTTTAATTAAATTAGAATCAGAGGGAAATACAAATCCAAGAATAAGTTCTAATTTAAAAAAGAAATTAGAAGTTAGGGGAATTAGTAATAGTGGAAGCCTATCAAGTATTTTAGCAAAAGTTAAAGATTATGATAATTCGATTGAATTGAAAAACATTCGTAAATTATATGGTGATAAATTTTTTGATGAAGTAATTAATCTTGGTAGAAAAAGAAGTAGAGTATATCCAAATGAACCTAAAATGCATTTAATATTAATAAGGTCATATTATTCATTAAAAAAATACAGACAATGTTTGAATGAATGTGAAAAATTATTAAAATTAGATAATAATAATTTGAATGGATTAAGATTTTTAGCAAGATCATATAATCGGTTACAGAACCACGAATCCGCGATAGAATTATATTTAAAAATTTTAGAGTTAATACCTAATGATAAAGAGTCTTTGAGGATGTTAATACGGATTTATTTCCAAGAAACCGAATATAAAATATGTATTGGGTACTGTAAAAAGTTATTGTCCGTTGATAAATCAGATCCCGATGCTATAAAATTTATTAGTAGATGTAATTATAATCTAGGTAATAAAAAAGAAACATTACAAAAATTATTAGAAACTTCAGAGAGAGAAAAAAATAATTTGACCCCTTTAATAATGTTAATAAATATTTTTTATGATGAAAAAAATTACCAAGAATGTATTAAGTTTTGTAAAAAAGTATTATTTTTAGATAATATGAATTATAAAGCAAGAAAAACCATATCACGTTGTTATTACAATATTGGTGATTGGAAACACGCCGAAGAATTTTTACTTTCAATGGTGAATTTAGAACCATTTGATATTGATTCATTTGTGATTTTAATTAGAAATTATTACAAATTAAAGGAATTTAAAAAATGTGAAATTATGTGTGAAAAATTATTGAAAATTGATGAAAACAATTTGATTGCCAAAGATTTTATTTTACGTTGTAAAGAAAAAATAGGAAGTGTTGAAGAAGTAGCAGAATCTTATTTAAAAATTGCTTCAAATAGTTTACACGACATCAAATCACGTAAAAAATTAATAAGATTTTATTATAATAAGAAATTATACAAAGACTGTATTGAAATCTGTGAACAAGTACTTGATATAGATTCAAAAGAAACATCAATATTAAGTTATATTGGGCGTTGTTATTATAATCTTGGAAATAATGAAAAAGCAAAAAAATATTTATCAATCTTTTTAAAAATCAATAAAGAAGATATTAAAATTTTAACATTAATGGTTCGGATTAATTTTAATCTTAAAGATTATGAAAACGGAATTGAATATTGTTTAAGGGTTCTTTCAATTAATAAATCAGATATCGTTGTTAAAAGGTTATTGTCACGTTGTTATTATAATAGCGGTGAAAAAGAAAAGGGTGAAAAAGTTTTATTGAAATTAATCAAAAAAAGTAAAAGAGATTTAGAATCAAGAGTAACATTAATTCGAAATTATTATTCCGGAGAGGAATATGAAAAAGTTCATCAATGGTGTGATGATATTTTAAAGAAAAAAAAATCAAATCGCATTGCTTTAATTTTTCATGCTAGAGCATATACAGCACAACAAAAATTTGAAGAAGCAATGAAAGCATGGGAATTAGTTTTAAAGAAATATAAAAATGATACAGAGGCACTTAGTGGGGCAGGTAGGGCGTGTTACAATAATGGAGAAATAAAATTAGCTAGAACTTTTTTAGAAAAGGGATTAGAACAATCACCAAATTCATCCCAAATTATGCGAACATTATCATTAGTTTATATTAGGCAAAAAGAATGGAAAAAAGCACTTTATCTTTTGGAACTAGAATGCCAACGATCCCCAGAAAAATTTGTGAATTGGGAACGAAAAATCAATTTATTATATGAAATGAATGATAATGAAAAAGCATTAAGTTGTTTAGAACAAATTTTAGATTATATTCCAGACAAGGGAGATGCACATTTTATGGCATATGCAGTTTCAAAAAGTTATTTTTGGGATAAACAAGCCGCTATCCATTTAGATAAAGCACTTTCAGAAAATGGAGATGATGTAGAATTTTACAACAAATTCACAAATCATTTTTTTGATCAAGGTATATTAACTCAAGTTCAACATTTTATATCATTAGGATTAGCAAAGGACTCACTGAATAAAAATTTATTATTTTCAAAAAATAAATTAGATTCATTGTTAAAATTATTGAAAGTTTCTCCCGAATATTTAAAATCAAATTTAGATAAAAATATAGATATTTCAATTTCAGAATGCGTTATAAAAGCAATTTTTCAAAGAGCAAAAAATAATTTAAATAAAAATTGGATTTCAAACAAAAGAATTGCAATGGTTTCATCTTCATTAAATAGAGGAGGTGCTGAAAGACAAGTAATTAGTTGTTTAGAAGGAATAAAAAGTAGTTCTTATGATGTAAAATTGTTTTGTTACGGTATTGATAATTCAGGAGGAACACGAGATACTTACCAAAATGAATTAGAAAAATTAAAAATAACTACTGTTGAATTCGGAAAAATTAAAAAATGGACTTCAGAAATCAATAACGCAGAAAAATTACTTAAACCCTGGAGTGATTTATTAACCCATTTAAATGCTAGAATGAGAAGGGAAATTGAGCCAATGTTCCTCCATTTTTTAAAATATAAACCAAGTATAGTTCATACATGGCAAGATACAACAAATATTTGTTCAGGCTTAGCTGCAGCTATGGCCGGAGTACCAAAAATTTTGATGTTTGCTAGGTCATTAAGGCCCGACGGAAAAACAATACTACATATGAGAAATCGGTCCTATTTAAGAGAGTCATACAGATTATTTCTTGAATCTAAAAATTTCACATTATGTTTGAATAGTAAGGTTGGCGTAAAGAGTTATGCAGATTGGTTAGATGTCCCTTCTTCTAAAATCAAAGTTTTGTATAATGGTACTGATTTTTCTGGTCTTGAAGAGATTTGTAAAAATGAAAGTATTGATTCGGATTTAATTAAATTTAATATCTTAAAAGATCAGAAAGTGATTGGTGCCGTGTTTAGATTTGTTTCGGAAAAAAGACCTCATTTATGGATAAATACTGCTGAAATTATTATTAAAAAACACCCCAATATCCAATTTGTTTTAATTGGAGGGGGGGGATTATTTGAAGTTATAAAAAATGAAATAGAAATAAAGGGCTTATCTTCTAGAATACATTTGGTTGGTCAAACAAATTTAGTAAAATTATGGCTTGATAGAATGGATTTATTTTTAATGACTTCCAAAGTAGAAGGATTACCTAATGTATTAATCGAAGCACAAGGGTTTGGAGTTCCAGTGGTTTCTACAAATGCGGGAGGGGCTATTGAAACATTCCAAGACGGTGAAACAGGATTTGTGGTTAATAATTCAGAAGCATCAAATATTGCTGAAAAAATTGTAAATATATTATTTAGAGATGAATGGTTAAAACAAGCATCGATTAATGCAAAAATTGAAGCAAGAGAAAAATTTGATAAAACAACAATGTTTAGTAATCTATTAAAATTATATTCTAATTTGTAGTTTTTGCTTTTTTAAAAATGTCCCCGTGTTTTTTAAAATTAGATTACTTTCGTCTAATTTATGAAATTTAAGGGATGTAATCATAACATTGAACATCTCCCACCTATTGAAGGGAATGTATAATTTTGAAAAATCTAGAGTGTTAGTTACTGGAGGAGCAGGCTTTATTGGTTCACATTTATGTGATGAATTACTTAACCTTGGAGCAGAAGTAGTTTGCTTGGATAATTTTATTACAGGGCATAGAAAAAATATTGCACATCATGAAACCAATCCCTCATTTAAGTTAATAGAAGGAGATATTAGAGATTTAGACGTTTGTCGAAATGCTATGAAAGATTGTACACATGTTTGCCATCAAGCGGCTTTAGGTTCAGTGCCAAGATCTATTACTGATCCCTTAACAAGTAATGAAATAAATATTAGTGGAACATTAAATATATTTTTTGCAGCATATAATGCGGGAATTAAAAGAGTGGTTTTTGCTTCTAGTTCATCATGTTATGGAGATGAAGAAACATTACCAAAAGTAGAAACTTTAGTGGGCGACCCCCTGTCTCCTTATGCAATAACAAAAGTTTGTGGAGAATTATATGCGTCAATTTTTCAATTATTATATGGCATGGAAATGATAGGTTTACGTTATTTTAATGTATTTGGTCCAAGACAAGATCCCGAAGGGATGTATGCAGCAGTAATACCAAAATTTGTCAAATCATTAATTAAATATGAATCCCCGGAAATTTATGGAGATGGTACACAATCACGAGACTTTACATATATTGAAAATGTAGTTGAGATGAATATGCTTGCATTAAGTATAGATTCATATGAAGCATCAGGTAAAAATTATAATGTGGCATGCCAACAAAGGATTACTGTAAATAATTTATTTGAAACTATTAAATCATTACTTGTAAGTTATGATACAAAAATTGCAAATATAAAACCACTTTTTGTTGAACCACGATTAGGAGACATCCCACATTCACTTGCAAATATTGATTTAGCTAGAAAGTTGATTGGTTATGATCCAAAAATTATGGCCGAAGAAGGACTTTCTAAAGCAATTAATTGGTATTGGGATAATTTACAATAAGTTGAGTGAGAGAATGAAAGTAAATGTGACAAGTAACCAATCTATTTTAAAATTTAAAATTGAAATAGAAGATACCGACAAAATAAATCCTTCACCGAAATATTCAATTTCTCAAAGGCATTTCTCATTTACTTTACCTA
>CAZMJH010000095.1:0-5299 GCA_964566595.1 uncultured Candidatus Poseidoniales archaeon | reverse complement strand
TGGCTTCAAAAAGTAAAATTATCACGTCCAAATTCTGATGAAAAATATGGTGATATTGAAGTGGACAAAGAAAAATCATTTGCTTATTATAAGAAATGGAATGATATGGCAAAAAAGCGTGAAAAGCATCCGAGAAATGAGAGAAGACCACTTTGGATGAATCGTCCATTAGCACCAAAGATTGAACATTTTTACATCAAGGAAAAACAGGGGTGAAATAGTGGAATTAATGACAGTTGTGGGTATTATTTTGATATTTTTAGTTGCATTAACTTTCAGTCCACTAGGGCTAGGAGGTGGTGTCTTATTTGTTCCAATTTTACATTATATACTTGGCTGGGGCTTAGCAGAATCTTTACTTGGGTCATTATCACTTGTTTTTATGGTGGAATTTGGAAGCGGTCTTTCTCATTTTAAAAAAGGTTATGCTGATAATGAAATTGCCAATATTGGGCGTTTAACTGCAATCCCTGGTGTGATTGTTGGAACATTACTTTCTTCATTAGCATTAGAAATGTTTGGTGATATCATTATAAAACTTTTATCTACACTTATTTTAGTGTTTGTAATTGAAAGAACGTTGAGAGTATCAAATCAAGAGGATAATTTTGAAGTTGAAAATATTGAATGGAAAAATTCCTATCGTTTTGGAACAGGTTTTGCAGGAATTGCATCAGGATTATTAGGTATTGGTGGTGGTGCAATATTAGTTACATTAAATCGTAATTTACTTGGAATGGATTCACGTAAAGCAGCAGGAACAAGTTATTTAATTGGTGTAACTATTGTTCCAATAGCAATTTTAAGTCATATATTAATTGATGGTACTTTTTCAATAATTATTGAAAAAGTCGGAGTTTTGTATATGGCACTCATTCCTGCAATTGTATTATTTTGCTCTATTTTTGGTTCAAGGTATGCGATTAAACATATTCCTAAGTACATTATAGCAAGAATATTTCTTTTTGCAGTAAGTCTTAGCCTGTTACGTTATTTAATAGACATAATTTGAAATATTTGAATTAATTTTTTATTATTTGTGAAAGCATCATATTTGTTAACCTCTAGGGCTGAACATCATGGGTGAAGTACTCCTAAGTGTAAGGAATGTTACTAAGACATTTGGAACATTAAATGCATTGGAAAATTTCAGTGTAGATATTGAAACAGGAGCAGTAATTGGACTTGTAGGTAGTAATGGTGCAGGTAAAACCACTCTTTTGAGATTACTTTGTGGACTTTACAGGCCAAGTAATGGAAATGTATTATTTTTGAAAGAGGGGGAGGAGCACAATATCGACGAATTTAGAGAAGTAGTGGGTGTATTGCCAGAATCAACTGGATTATACCACAGATTAACAGCATGGGAAAATATAAGATATTATTCAAGACTACATGGAATTAAAGATTCAGTATCATGGAATAGGACTTTAAGATTTGCAAAAGCTCTTTCAATTTCTGATGATTTAATGAGGCATACACGTGGATTTAGTAAAGGGATGAGGCAAAAAACTGCATTATTAAGAGCATTAGCACATGGTCCTAAAATCTTACTTCTTGACGAACCAACTGCTGGACTTGATGTAACGAGTGCAAGGTTAGTTAGGAGATTAGTACTTCAACTTAAAGAAGAAGGTGGAACTGTAATTTATTCAACTCATAATTTATCTGAGGCTGAAAAAGTATGTGATAGAATATTGATATTACATAATGGGCAACTTAGATTTGATGGATCTCCCAATGAATTATTAAAAGAAACTAAAAAATCAAGTATTGAAGAGGCATATGTCGATTTGACTACAGATGATGCAAGAATTAAAGAAAAAGAGGAGCCAGAAGGTTGGTTTGCTAAACAATGGAGGCAATTATTCACACGGAAATTAGAATTATCTCTAGAAGTGGAGGGTGATTCAGATGAGTAAAAATACTCCCTTGAGTACAATATTGACAATTTCATTAAAGGAATTAACTGATTATGTAAGGGATTGGAGAACATTATTGGCTGTAGTAATAGTTCCCTTACTGATGTTTCCAGCGATTTTTTTTGTTTTACCTTTAGTAATGCAATCTGAATTGGATGAACGCCAATCAATGCAATTAGATGTATTAATAGAATCAAATATGAATGAAAGTGAAATTGGGTATTTGATCTCTCATCTTTCTGAAAATTTAATTAATTACACATATGTTGATTTAGATGCTAGTATTAAATTAAATGATACAACACTTGTAATGGAAGACATTAAAAATTCAAATATGGATTCAATTTTGAGGATTTCATACGATACAAACACCTCAATTTGGAAATATTATATTGTTTATGATTCAACACAAGAGAGTTCAGGGGAAGCGTATTTGAGACTTTCTAACATCATTGATAAGTGGGAAAATAATTTGACTTCTGAAAGATTAAATGATGCAGGATTAGATGAAGAAGCAATTCTAAATCCATTACAACCAGAAGGATCGTTGTATGATGGAGATGTTGCAACAGCAGCAGAACAAGCAGGTTTTATATTCAGTTTCATTATACCATTATTTGTTTCTATATGGACTGCGACTGCGGGTGTACAACCCTCTATAGATTTTACAGCAGGTGAAAGAGAGCGTGGAACTTTAGAATCATTATTGTGCGCCCCTTGTTCAAGACTTGAATTATTACTTGGAAAATGGTTTGCAGTAACTTGTATTGTGGGAATAAGTATATTTTTACAACTTGCAGGTTTGGTTTTTGCAATTTCATTTTTGATGACGGGGAATTTATTACAACCTCCAGAATTATCTTTTTCTTCTATATTTTTGTTTTTAGTGGCAATTAGTGTATTTGGGATAATGGTAGTTGCATTAGAGATGGCTTTAGCAATGAGATCAAGAAGTGTAAAAGAAGCAGGTTCTATATTAGGTCCAATGATGCTATTCTTTTTCTTACCTGCTATTTTCGCTCAATTCATTAATTTAGAAGGAATTGAAATATTTTGGTTTATGGTTCCAGGAGTTAATGTTCTTTTAGCTATGCGCGAATTACTTCAAAATGAAATTTATATGGTGCATGTATTTGTTTGGATTACTTCAAGTTTGATTTATGCTGCTTGTGCAACATGGTATGCATCTAGACAATTTTTAAGGGAAGATTTGGTAGAATCACTCAGTTAAATATTACTGCAGTATTACTCAGGTAATATTATATTGGTGTTATTAGACCGACAACTATGCCGAAGATTAGTTTAGATATGCCTGCAGAATTACTTGAGGATTTAAAATTACACGTAGGTGATAGTCATAAATTTGTAAGTGTTGCTGATGCTATCCGTACAGCTTGTCGTAAATTATTAGATCAATTAGATGAAATTGATACTAGGCATGGACGTATTGGAGGGGGATCATCTTGAATATTACAAGAAGTGATGCAAAAAAAGCCATTGAAACAATAGTCAGATATATAGAGAAATCATCTGAAGAATTAAGAGAAGGTTTGGCAGACACATCTGAAAGAGTAGTTAGATCTTGGGATGAACTTTTTTCAGGATATACTTTAGATGCTAAAGATGTCTTGGAATCTACTTTTAATGCTGAAGGTTATGATGGTATAGTTTTGCTTAAAGGAATTGAATATCATTCTACTTGCGAGCATCATTTACAACCATTTACTGGAAGGGCACATGTTGCATATATTCCCGTAAATCAAATTGTAGGAATCAGTAAATTAGCGAGATTGGTAGATTTACACACACGAAAATTACAAAACCAGGAAAGAATTACAAAATTAATTGCTGATGATTTAGAAAACATTCTCTCACCTTTAGGATGTGCAGTTATAGTGGAAGGAAGTCATGGTTGTATGACCTGTAGGGGAGTTAAAAAACAAAATGCAATAATGACTACAAGTGCAATGAGGGGAGTATTTTTTGATAAATCTGAAGCAAGGGCGGAATTAATGCAATTAATTCATGGGAACTAGGGGTGTTAATTTGCAGACATACCCTATTGTTGAAATTTTTCACAGTGTTCAAGGTGAGGGATATCATTCGGGTGAATCTAGTATTTTTGTGAGATTTGGAAAATGTAATTTGAAGTGTGAGTGGTGTGATACAGAATTTAATGAATTTCAGATATTGGCATTGGAAGAAATAATTGAAAATATAGAAAAATTTGATTGTAAAAAAATAATATTTACGGGTGGTGAACCGGCTTTACAGAATTTAGAACCGTTAGTAAATTCACTAAGGCCTAAGGGATATAAATTTGCAATTGAAACAAATGGAACTATAGAATTGCAAGAAGGATTAATTGATTGGATTTGTGTTAGTCCGAAAGATCAAATTTATCCTAATGTGGGAATTAAGCAAAGAGTAGGTAATGAGCTTAAATGTGTTTACCTTGGTCAAAATCTTTCTATATATGACGATTTAAAGTTGGGATTTGAGCATTTGTATCTACAGCCTTGTTATGATGAAACAAAAGACGTTATTTGGAATGGGCATTCATTCCGTCAGACATTAGAGATAGTAAAAGATAATCCTGAGTGGCATTTATCTCTTCAAACGCACAAATGGATGGGGGTTGATTAATGAGAAAAATTGCAATTATGGCCTTATCTGGTGGTATGGATTCTACGGGATTGTTAATTGATTTATTAGCTAATGATTATTCTGTTCATGCAATATCTTTTGATTATGGGCAGAAACATATTATAGAAATTAATAGGGCTAAGAAAAACATAGAATATCTTTCAAAAATGGGGATTGATGTAGAGCATGATGTCATAGATATATCCTCAATAGTTCCGTTATTGTATAGTTCACTTACTGACAAAATAATTGAAATTCCAGAAGGGCATTATGAGGAAGATCAAATGAAATCAACAGTAGTACCCAATAGGAATTCAATCTTTTCATCAATAATATATGCCTGTGCTTTATCAAAAGCAATTAAATTTGATTGTGAAGTTATAATTGCATTGGGAGTTCATTCAGGAGATCATGCTATATATCCTGATTGTAGGCCTGAATTTTATACTGCTATTTGGGAAGCATTTTCAATCGGAAATTGGGATAGTGAAAAAGTAAGTTTTTACTTACCATATATTGAAAAAGATAAAAAACATATTTTAAATGAGGCAATAAAATCCACTGAAAAATTAGGATTGGATTTTGATATGATTTTTGCAAACACAAATACTTCATATAATCCAGATTTAGATGGCAAATCTTCGGGAAAATCTGGAGCAGATGTTGAAAGAATACTTGCTTTCCATTCCATTGGAAGGGAAGATCCGGTTCAATATGTAAAAGAATGGAAA
>CAZMJH010000094.1:0-5328 GCA_964566595.1 uncultured Candidatus Poseidoniales archaeon | reverse complement strand
GTGGGAAATGGGCCACAAGAAAATTACCAAAACCACTTGCCTATTTTTTTGCTATATTCCATCCAAAATTATCAATTAAACAATTAAGAGGAAGTTTAGGAGCAAAAGTCAACTATGATGTAGAAGATACTTGGAACATATTAGAAATAAACACACGCTCTCCAGAAGATTCTATCATTGATGGTGTTGAATCTATTCAACAATTTACCTAAACCTACTCATTATAATAAATGGGTGATTCATCAAGATAAAAAGCTAAATTAACAACCCACCAAGATATAAGATCAAATGATTCAACTAAATTCTGTTGCCCAGTACCATTATCTGTTTCCATCCAATTTACCATCTCATCAAGAGTATCACAAGGTGCATGATAACAATCATACCCTCCGGTTATTGCACCAAAATCCATAGAAACTACACCAAGACGATCTGCGAATCGAACATAGTCACTTCTTCCACGCTGTGATTCATGCACAGATATCGTATCGGGATGCTTGTGCTCATGATCTTTCATAGCTGCATATCCTTCTGAATAATACAAATCACGACCATTTCGCAACACGTGCGCTATGTCATTATTATTTGAGCCAAGCCATTCGGCAAGGTGAATCATTTCCCATTGCTCACCTAATTCATCATCAGTATCAGGAATGATATCCACAACTAATGTGTAATCACCAGGATAGTTTACACCTGCACTATCTATATTGAGATAGTTTGTAATCGTCACGTCGTTGGGTAAATTATCTATCCAACGGTCTACTCCAAAGTAGCCATTTTCCTCATTTGACCAAAAGCAGACTGCTAATGTACGGCGATGATCAAATTGAGCAAGACCCCGTGCTGCTTCTAGCATCATAGCTACTCCTGCAGTATTATCATGAGCACCAATATGTGTACCCCCTCCAGGACCACTTCCAAGTTCAGCGATGTCAAGATGGGCACCAAGAACTAACCACTCATCAGGATACATCGTACCTGTTTTATATCCACAAACATTGACTGCGTAAGGTGTTGAAGATAGAGTATAACGATGAATCTGACTATCAAACCCCATAGAATTAAACTCACTCATTAGAAAATTCAACGCACGATCATAAATCGGATCAAAAAATACGAAAGGTCCCCAACGCTCATTGTATCCATCATTTACATCAGTAAACATTAACATCCATTCGTAAATAGTGTAACCATCAATCAAACCAGTACTTTGATTCGCACCCACTTCCGCAGTCGTTCCTGTACGTGCTGGACGAATAATTGGATGTTCAAGATATGCATAAGGAGAAACTGTAAATTCACTAGAATTAAACCATTCCTTCCAACTCTGATTAGTATCTCTCATCTCCCATTTATCCTGACCAACCTCTCCAATTAAGAAATAAGCAATTTCTACATTAGATGGAGTAAGCATTTGAATGATTTGAGTTCCTTCAGTCTCAAAATTCAAAGTGGTAGAATTTATCACATAGCCACTGACCTAATCGAGAATAAAATAAGGCACATGTACACTCATTGCTTTTTGTGCTGAAACTTCAACTAATTGGAATGCTGCTCCAGTTAGAATTTCTGGACTTATAGTAAGATCATCTTCATTTAGACTAGTATTCCTATCATTACCAAAACAACCAGAGAGGGCAGGCATGATGATAAGAAAAACCAAACAGGTAGAGATAGACCCCCTCATACCCTACGAAGACTTCTGCCACATATATGCAGATTTGGATTTAATAATTGTATCAATCTTTGTTAATTGCAAGATTTTTCTGCATTTGGTTCCACATTAATTCTGCAATGTCCATAACTTCCATTTCGGAATCTATTGATTTTAATCCATCCTCCATCATTGTTGAACAAAATGGACATCCAACTGCAAGAGTTCCACAACCAGTAGCAACTGCTTCTTTTGCCCTAATTTGATTAACACGCTTATCAGCATCTTCTTCCATCCACATTTGTGCACCACCTGCTCCACAACAAAACGAATCTGTTCCATGCCTCTCAAGTTCAACGACTTGCCCATTAAGGACTTCTCTTGGTGCTTCTATCTCTCCTCCAATTCTTCCAAGATAACAAGGATCATGAAAAGCAACATCTTCATCAAATTCAACTTTTGGTAATTTGCCTTCTTCTTGTAATTGTGCCATAATCTGTGAATGATGAAATACCTCTAATTCATCTCCACCATAATCTTTGTACTCCTTCCCTAGTGTATGAAAACAATGTGGGCAAGATGCTATAATTCTCTTTACACCCAATTCTTGAAATGTAGCCATATTGGTTTCCGCAAGCATTTGGAATAGGTATTCATTCCCTGATCTTCTCGCGGGATCTCCTGTACAACCCTCTTGCATTCCAAGTATACCTACATCAAGTCCTGCCTCTTTCAAAAGTTGAATTGTTGATCTTGCAACATTTTTGTTTTTCTCATCAAATGATGCTGCACACCCTGCAAAATAGATATACTCTGCCGGCTCTCCAACTTTTACATCTAAATCTGCTGCCCAATCTCCTCTTTCATGGGCTCCAAAACCGTAAGGATTAGAATTAACTTCAAGATTATCCATTGTCAATTGCAATTCTTCGGGAAATTCCATTGCCTCCATCATTAGATGACGCCTTGTATCTGTTAGCAAAGGCACATGTTCAATGTAAACAGGACACGCATCAACACAAGCATGACATGTTGTACAAGCCCATATTGCCGCAGAATCAAACCTCGCAATCATACTCTCTTCTACAGATTCACCAGCTAACAAAGCAACATGATGCTCATTAGCATAATTTCGAACATCATGAATTATTTGCATTGGATTTAACGCTTTTCCACTTTCATATGCTGGACATACATCTTGACATCTAGCACAAGTTGTACAAGCCCAACCATCAATTAATTGTCTCCATGTAAATTGATCATAACTACTCACACCGAATGTCTCAATGTCTAATTCTTCCAAGGGCACTGCTTTACCATCATCTCCCACAGCTAATGGTTTCATTTTACCCATGGGTTCAATATTGTGAAAGAAAACATTTGGAAAAGCCATTACAAGATGCATATGTTTTGATACTGGAATCAAAATAAGAAATGTGCATATAGAAATCATATGTGCCCAATAAGATACAATAAGAACCGAGTCACTTAACTCCAATGATTTGACCCAAAAACCAATTGGTTCAGTGATACTTGAAGGTGATTCTCCGGATTCAATTACATATGATGTGGCAGTTATTATTAAAATTAAAAGTAAAATTAAATTGCCTTCGAATTGAGATTTTTTCTTCAATTTTTCAGGAGTAAATACTACCCTACGTAGTAAAGCAGCAATACAACCAATCAAGGCAATAAAATAACCAAATTCAACCATTGCATTACGTGGTCCAAGAAGAAATCTTGGCATTATTTCATGTGAAAAATAACTTGCAGTTACTAAATCCAACATATCTGTTGAAAGCATTAAAAACCCCCAAAACATCAACACATGCATTGTTCCAACAACTTTGTCTTGCAATACTTTCTTTTGACCAAGCCAACCAACTAATACTTCTTTTATTCTCAATCCCCATGAATCAAATCTATTATCTGGAGATCCAAGCAAAACTAAACGAATTGCTTTTTGTAATTCATAAGTAAAAAACCCTCCAGAAATTGTCAATAATATTGTCAAAAATACCCATCCAGGAAAAATTCCATAATCGAGTGTTAAAGGATGTTCCACAATTTACGCCTTACCTTATCCTTCGCGGAAACAGTCTAAGTCCTTGAAATAGTCGTAACAATTGATAATTAAAGATATATCAAATAACAAGAACTTGTCTTCGGATACATGCTCAAAGTCTCAGCGCCGGGTAAGTGTATCTTACTTGGAGAGCACGCTGTCGTTTATGGACATCCTGCACTTGCTATTTCAATCGACATGAGATTAGAAGTTAATATTTCCAAACAAAACACTCCTTCTAATTATCATGTCGTGGATAGTAAACCTTTGAAAAATTTACAACATCCCCATATTGTAAATGCATTAAATGAAATTTGGGGGCCTAAATCTGAAAGACTCAATATTAATGTTTCAAGTGAAATACCGCCTTCAGCAGGTCTTGGCTCATCAGCTGCACTTTCAGTAGCTATTGCTACTGGATTAAAAACTATGACGAATGGTAAAAATATTGATTTGGAAGAAATTAGTTCTATTGCACATAAATTAGAAGCAAATGCACAAAATGGACTGGCAAGCCCAATGGATACAGCAACTTCTACGCATGGAGGATGTATATTATTAGCAAATGAAAAATTGGGAGAGAATTGGCTTTATTCTAGAAAATTAGAAGAAAAATCTTGGGAAATTCATTCTTTTGAATTAAATGAAAATATAAAAAATGCATCTCTCGTTATTGGCCACACTGGGATTCATGCCCCTACAGCTGAAATGGTAAAAGGAGTAAAACAGAGATTGGAAACCAATCCACAATTAAAACAAGATATAGATGCAATTAATGCATTGACAAAACTTGGAGTTAAAGCAATTAAAAATGGTGATCTTGAAGCACTAGGGGCTGTTATGAATTTAAATCATTCTCACTTGCAAAATATTGGTGTTAGTTGTGAAGAGCTTGATGAATTAGTAATGGTGGCTAGAAATACCGCTTTAGGTGCTAAATTAACAGGAGCAGGTGGTGGAGGATGTATGATTGCTCTATCAAAAAATCCAACTGAAACTGCAAGAGAAATTGAATTAGCAGGGGGAAGAAGTTACATCTGTAAATTTGGAGTAGAGGGAGTTAAAGTTGAAAATGACAATGAGGGTTTTTAACCTCAAAAAGTTCTTCTTTTTATAAAGGCTTTATATAAGGCCGTTTTTACGGCCGCAATATGAATGACGAAGACCGTTTGACCGTAGTTAACGTAGTTGCATCAACAAGAGTTGCTGAAGAATTGGATTTACCAGATATTGCTGTCCAACTTCATTGTGAATATGAACCTGAACAATTCCCTGGTGTAGTATATAGAGTGAAAGAACCAAAACTTGCTATCCTTATGTTCCGTTCTGGACGTGCAGTTTGTACAGGTGGAAAAAATGAAGCAAACATACATGAAGGAATTAAACGTATGATAAAGGATCTTCGCGGAGCAGGAATTACAACATGGGATACTTCTGATGTAGAAATTGAAGTTCAAAACATGGTTGCTACTTATGCCCTTCACTATCCTGAAGATTACGAAGGTAAAGCTCGTATGGATGACCACGCACTAAAGATTAAAGAAGGAGATCCATTAATGGGATTGCCTCGAAAATTAAATTAGAATAATTTAACTTACCATCTTCC
>CAZMJH010000093.1:0-5375 GCA_964566595.1 uncultured Candidatus Poseidoniales archaeon | reverse complement strand
AACCAAGAATAGCATTGGTGGCAGCCGGTACGCTCATTTGAAATTAGAATTGTGTCAGGATGTGCTTGTTTTATATCGAAATATTGGTCCATCATATTACGACTCAACGAAATCACCTCTCCCGTGGGATTAACACAGCCCACAGAGGGTTCATGAGATTGCCGCTAAAATTTAATTTTACCAAGAGCTCTTTCCTCGGTTTTCATAAAATTGCCAAGCTGTTACACCAAATACAGAAATGGCAATGATAAATACAATTAATTGACCTAACATATCCATGCTTCTCAATACTGATTGACTTGCTGAAGGATCTAATGTTGCTTTTACTTCATTCCCATTATCATCTATTCCATAGAAATAGACCTCATCACCACTGCTTTTTGCAAATCTGGCATTTATTTCATAATCTTTTGGCAATTGTAACTCTTCAGTTTTATATTCGGAATTCTCATATGTAATCTTTTTAATTCCTAGTGAATTAGTTGAAGATGAAATCCATAATGTTCCATCCGAATCAATTGTTACAGTAGTACCTCCACCTTCGCATAATTCGGATACAACGCCATCAAAATCAATTATTAAACAATCTGTTGGACCAATTACAGCAGCAATGTTTTCATCCCCCCAAGCTCCATCTAAGTTGCTTATTTGAGACAATTCAATTCCTGCTTTAGAATGAATTAATTGTAAATTCGGATTTTCAGAATTTGATGCCCATGCATCAAAAAGAGAACTTATTGTAAGTGCATTTGTTGGATTAATACCAAAAACAGATGAAGTTCCTATCACTAATGCTCTTTCACTATCTACCATTTCAACATGTGTTAATTGTACATTTCCTTGTTCTGATGCAGTATTACTTCCTATTTGTTGTAATTCGTCGTCAGAATCAGATTCGTTGATTTCATTGTCGTTTGTATTTTGACCTTCATTTCCGGTTGATGGTGGTGAAGTTCCCATTGTGACTTCAGTTCCACTAAAGTAATGTAACATTGAACCTTCTATAGATTGTGTAATTAAGAATCCAGAAACTCCATTAATGCTACTTACGTCTATAACACGATGTTGTTGAGTTGAATTATCTTCCCAATTCATAGCCATTTGGTTTGAAAAATTATCTATTCCATTCCACACTTCAATACCATCATTTGTCGCTACTAGCCAATGTTGTAAACCAGGTGCCCAATTTACTGCATTAGGTTCAGCATCACTGGACATGGCACTCCATCCATTTTCATTATTCCAATTCATTAGATTTTTAGTCCCAGAATTAGAGAATATTGCTAATGCTTTACTTCCGTCATCGTTCCAGTCAATATCAACCATAGTTCCTTGATCTGTAACATCTGATCTCACCCATCCTGGAAGTATGTTTGTATGATTAAAGAAGAATGCACCTATGATGATGACCACACAAAAAACGGCAATAGAAACCCATTGCAAGTCACTTTCTTCTCTTAGCCAATATTGTAACTTATCTGAAATTGACCTTTCTTTGTGCTCATCGTCGCTCATCGTCTTCAGTCCACGAGGATGGGGGCACTTGAAGTATGTTGCCGAAACTTTGTTTGTTTTTTAAACCCAATTAGCGTTATATACGGCTCGCTAGTCGGCCTGTTGCGAGTTGATTAGAAATGGCACGTAAACCGGCAAAAATGTACCGTAGGGTATCTGGTCCAGCATATACGAGACGGAAGTATATGGGTGGTGTTCCTAATAATCGAATTTTACAATATCATATGGGAAATAGACGCCTTTCAGAAACAGGAGGATTTGAATTAGAGTTGCATTTAACTGCAAAAGAATCCTGCCAAATAAGGCATACTGCGTTAGAAGCAGCTAGGATTATTGCTAATTCAACAATTAGAGATTCGGCAGGAGCTGAGGGCTATGCACTTAGAATTCACACCTTCCCTCATCATGTACTTCGTGAAAATAAGCAAGCAACAGGAGCAGGTGCTGATCGTGTATCTATGGGTATGAGGCAGTCATTTGGTAAAAATGTAGGAACAGCAGCCAGAGTTAAAAAAGGACAACTTGTTGTATCAATTAAATGTACAGCAAAAGACTTTTTAGCAGCTAAATCGGCTTTAAGGAAAGCAAGTATGAAATTCCCTACTCCTTGTAAAATTGCACTTGTAAGTGGTCATGAATATGTTAAAGGATTGGCTTAATATTTGCAATAGAGTAAATAAATCTCAATTATTGGAGACGATATGATGGATTTAGATGCAGTTCTTAAGGAGAGTCTTTCGAATTCTCCGATCGTTTGGAAAGGTGAATATGCATATTTTGTTAATCCTATAACTGATGGAGTCCCTAGAATTTCTCCAGAATTAATGGATGCAGTCATTGAATCTTTTGAAAAAATTGTGAAATGGGATGATGTGGATATCATACTTGGAATAGAAGCAATGGGTTTGCCAATAGCTGCATTATTGGCATCTAGAATGAGAAAACCAATGGTTGTTGCGAGAAAGCGTAGTTATGGGCTTGATGGTGAAATTTGTGTTAATCAAAGTACCGGTTATTCAAAGGGAGAAATATTTCTTAATGATATAAATGAAGGAGATCGTGTTTTAATTGTAGATGATGTTCTTTCTACAGGAGGAACAATGCTTTCAGTAATTAATGGAGTGAAAGCATGTAAAGCAATTATAGTTCAAATAATTGTGGTTTTTGAAAAAGGAAATGGATTGCAAAATTTAAAAGAACAAACGCGTGAAAAGCTCCATTCACTAATAAGAGTTGATATGGATGGAGATGAAATAATATTTCCCTAGGTGATTATATTGGATTTAGAAAAACATGATTTTGAAATAGATGAACTTGTTAATCTAATAAAATCAAATGATAACCGTTTAGTTGCGCTTCAAGTCCCCGAAGGATTGAAAATGCAAGCCTTAGAGTTAATGGATCAATTAGAAGATCAATCTTCTGCAAAAATCATATTGGCTGCAGATCCTTGTTATGGTGCTTGTGATTTGGTACATAATAAAATGAAAATGATGGGCGTTGAATTAGTTGCACACATGGGGCACTCTCAAATGAATATAGATTCTGGAATGCCTACTCATTTTATACCTGTAACTTATGATTCTGAACCAGAATTGGAACCTGTTTTGAAGATATTAGAAAACCATAAAAATGATGCCATGAAGCGTGTGAGAGATACAAGTAAACAGAAACTTACATCGGAAGAAAAGCAAGAAATATTTTTAGATGTAGTTGGTCGCAAAATTCATTTAGAAAATTATAAATTAGGTTTGGTAGGAAGTATTCAACATTTACATTTATTAGAGGAATATAAGAATAGATTAATCAAACTCGGTTTTGATGTTGTTATTCCTACGGGAGGAGATAGACTTTCATTTCCTGGGCAGGTTTTGGGATGTAATTATTCGGGTGATAATTCTGAAATAGGGCATTATTTGTTTTTAGGTTCGGGAGATTTTCACCCAATAGGTTTAGTATTACACACAGGCAAACCATTAGCTATGTTGGATCCTTATACTAGTGAGGCAAAAGAGATGTCTGTAGAATCTATAGAACGTATATTGAGGCAACGTTTTGGTTTAATAATTTCTGTATCTGAGTCTAAGAAATTTGGAATATTAATTGGGGAAAAGCCTGGTCAAATGCGCAGATCTTTAGCTATAAAAGTCAAAAAAATGTTAGAGAAACATAATCGTAAAGGATATTTGTTAGCATTAGAGCATATTGGGCCAGATTTGATTGATTTTTATCCAGTTGATGCATTTGTTAATACTGCTTGTCCGCGTATAGCAATTGATGATTCAGTACGTTATGCTAAACCTTTAATCACCCCGTATGAACTTGAAGTTGCACTTGGAGAAAAGAAATGGGAGCACGGTTATCAATTTGACGAAATACCTTGAATTTAGTTATTCAAAACCGGCTATTATTTATTGAAATTATTAAGAATATCTAAGAACGTTAGGCATTAACGTGATTTGAATGGATGGATATCTTGACCGTATAGGTGCAGGTTTGGTGTTAAAAGATAGTGGCCCATTGAGTTTTGATTTTATACCCCAATCATTGGTGGGTAGAGATGATAAATTTATTGATTTAGCGACTATATTTGCTACAATAACTATGCCCGAAACAAGTTGTAATGCATTAATAACAGGTCCAGTTGGTTCGGGTAAAACTGCATTGGCAAAGATTTTTGCAAATGACATAGAAAAAAAATTTTGGAAAAAAAGGCAAATAATTAATGAGCATATAAATTGCAGAACATACAATACTACTACTCAGGTACTTCATAGAATTATAAAAAAATTGGAACCGAGATCTCCTGTAAGGGGTTTGTCTTCGAGTGAAGTACTTTCAAGTATTAGAAAAATATTAAGAAGTTCAAACCAACACCTTTTGATAATTTTAGATGAAGTAAATCATATATTAATGAAAGAAGGTAATGACATTCTTTACAATTTGCTTAGAGTTGATGAAGATAAGCAAGGAAATGGAACCTTATCTTTGATTTTAATTAGTCAGGATGATATATTGAAACATTTAGAAGGTGCTGTAATATCTAGATTGGGGCATGGAAATCACATTAGCCTTAGGGGCTATGGGCGTGAAGGCCTACTTGAAATAACAAAACAAAGAGCAGAATTATCTTTGTTCAAAGGAACTTATAATGACGAGATATTGAATTTGATTGCTACCGCAGCAGCTTCAAGAGGGGATGCTAGGAATGTATTGCATTTGTTAGAAGGTGCAGCGAAAAATGCTGAGAAAAAAGGGAGAAAATATATTGTTCCAGAAGATATTCAAATAATCTCAAGTAAAGAAGTTACTTCTGTTGAACCACATATGATTGATAATTTGCGCCCCCATACTCAATTATTTTTATTAGCAATATGTAGGAGATTGAAAAAAGAAACAGAGATTACTAGTGGAGATGCAGAACAATTATATCATGTGGTTTGTGAAGAATATAATCAATCTCCAAAAGGCCATACTACCCTTTGGAAATATATTAAAGATTTAGAATTAAAGGAATTCATTTCAAGTAAATATGGAGCAGTGCCACAGGGAAGAGGAAGAACACAAATAATTTCAATGCCAAATGTATTACCTTTAGATTTGATAAATAGACTTGAATCAAGTCTTAATCATGAATATGATAATTGATGTTACACCCGATGAGGTAATAAATAGACCTAGAGTGGGCGAGTCGCAAGGAGATATGAGATATGGCTAAAGACGGAGATAATACGTTTGTTGCAGTAGTCAATGATACCGATCCCAAAAATAGCGGGGGAAGTTATTCTGGAAGTATTTCTGGTAGCGATTATAATCAATTCATTGGAAAGAAAATAGGGGATTTTGTTGAAGGACG
Source organism: uncultured Candidatus Poseidoniales archaeon (assembly GCA_964566595.1). Classification (GTDB taxonomy): domain Archaea; phylum Thermoplasmatota; class Poseidoniia; order Poseidoniales; family Poseidoniaceae; genus MGIIa-I. The sequence continues at coordinate 4 of CAZMJH010000093.1, read as the reverse complement.
TTTT
>CAZMJH010000092.1:0-5385 GCA_964566595.1 uncultured Candidatus Poseidoniales archaeon | reverse complement strand
ATATGAGTATTGCAAGTGATGATTTAGAATTGACAATACCCGGTGCAACTGTTTGGGATAATTATGAAATTAAAATTACTTTAAATTATAAAGATGGGAAAAACGATCAACATTCAAAAACGTGGACTCACCCTGTAGGAAATTGGGTTTATGAGATATTCCATGATGAAGCAACAAGACATTGGTTGATAATTTAAACTCACAATTATACTAAACCGTTGAATAGGGCGGTGAAGACGGAGTAACGTGAACAGAGATGCACGACTTGTAGTGATTGCATTACTGCTACTGTTTTTGACCAGTTGGTCTCCACTGATAGAACCTGTTGATGTTGAACTTTCAAAAATTGACAATATAGAAAAAAAATATGACATAATCAATGTGGATCCAAATCAATTGCATGATTGGAAAATTAATGATTATAGTGAAATAGAAATAAAAAATAGACCTACAGAAGCTTGGACTAGAATCGGTGTTTTTGATTCAGAAGAATTTAACCCCAGTATTATAATTCCAAAAGAATTAGAACAATATAGAACTGATCTAAAATTATTAATTATTGATGGTGAAGAATCACTTACAGATGCTAGAATAAATCTTAACGATATCGAAGGTTTAACGATCCGCGAATACATTTGGCCAAGTGGATATATAGTTCAAGGACCTGTGTCTAGTCTAAAAGCAATTGAACAAATTGAAAGTGTTAAAGCAATCCACTCAATTCCAATTGCATTAATCTTAGGAGATGTTATTCTTGAAGTATTAAATCAAAATTCAAATGAAAATATTGATGATTTTCTTCTTAGAATTGATGGTTGGAGACATTCAGATGGTGAAGGTTTTCATGAAAATATTGAGACTATAGGCCCCCAAGGAGATTTATTATTTTCTAATCTTCCACAATTATTAGAATTAAGTATGGAAGAACTTGTAAAATGGGATGCTGGGCGCTTTGATGGTAAAACTACAACTACAAATTTAATTGAAATGCTATCCAATCCGGGAGTTGCATGGATACGTATTTCACCTGAATTTACAATATACAATGATAATTCAAGAACTCATATGAAATGGTCGAGTGTTACATCATATTTTCCTACAAATGGACTTAATGGAAGTGGACAACTAATTGCAGTTGCGGATACCGGAATTGATCATGACCATGGAGATTTTGGTAACAGAATAAGTGGTAATGTTGACGTAGTAAGTGATGGTGGTAAAACAGGTGACAAATGGAGTGGTCACGGTACACATGTTGCTTGTACTGTACTTGGAGATGGAACACAAGGTGGTTACGCTGGAGTTGCTCCTCAAGCAGAATTATATTTTCAAGCAATGGAAGATGATGATGATGGAAGTTTTTATTCTCCATCTCTAACTTATTTATTTGGTAATGCATATTCAGCAGGAGCTAGAGTTCACTCAAATTCATGGGGATCATTTGGTAGTTCTTCTCAAGGAGCATATACAAGTGAAAGTGAAGATGTTGATGATAAAGCAAATCAATATGATCGTTATTATAGTGGATATCAAGGTATGTCAATTGTATTTGCAGCAGGAAATGATGGGCCTAATTCTGGAACAGTTAATTCTCCAGGAACAGCAAAAAATGCACTTACAGTTGGAATGCATCAAAGTCGCTATGGTGCTGCCCCAAATACAATTATGAGTGGTTCATCAAGAGGGCCTACAGATGATGACAGAATTAAACCTGATATTCTAGCACCAGGGGGCTATGTACGTTCTTGTAAATCACAAGAAGCAACCGATACTGGTGGTTCGAGTTGGGAAAATCAGTATTATATGGAATATACTGGTACTTCAATGGCTACACCTAATGCTGCAGGAGCTGCGTCATTAGTAAGAGAATATTTGACAGAAGTTGCTCAAAGAGCATCTCCCCAAGGGGCATTGATGAAAGCAATGTTAATTCTTGGTGCGCAGGATTTAGGATCTAGAAATATACCAAATAATGATGAAGGGTGGGGGAGAATTAATCTTCAAAATTCAATCGCCCCTACGGGAGGTAAAGGAATTTGGGTTGATGACCGTTCTTCACTTTCAAACAGTGGAACTAGTGTGGAATATAATATCAATGTAACTTCACCTAATTCTCCATTTAAAGTTGTTCTAGTTTGGTCGGATCATATGGGTTCTAGATTTTCAACTAAACAATTGGTTAATGATTTGAATTTAGAAGTTGAAGCGCCGGACGGAACTATATACTTAGGAAATGTATTCCAAAGCGGGCATTCAATTACAGGGGGAGTTGCTGATGATACAAATAATGTTGAAGTCGTATTAGTTGATAGTGCTCAAACAGGCCTTTGGAAAGTAACAGTTTCAGATGTACAACATGGAGGCCCTAGATCTCAGATGTTTGCTATAGCAGCAAGTGGTGTGGGAATCAATGATTTGCGTCCAGATGTCATTTCTACTCCCGGTTCATTAATTCTAAGTGAACCAATACCTAGTGTTGGTGAAGAAGTGCAAATTAGTTATGAAATTAAAAACATAGGTAATACCGTAGCAAACAATTTTGATGTTGAATTAAAAGTTGATGGAGTTTCTATTGATTCTTATGAACTCTCTCTTGGAACTGGTGCAAAAACAGTTTTGACTTGGGATTGGACTCCAGATTCATCAGGAGTTAAACAAATTTCAATACACGCTGATTCAAATGATGTGTTAGATGAAACTGATGAAGTAAACAATATTTATTATGATACAATTCAAGTTACTACTCCCGGTCTTTCTCTACATTCTGAAATGCCAATTTATACAATTTCTAATTCAAATAATAACAATCCGGTATGGTCCATTAATCTGACAAATACCGCTTTTATTGCTACAAATGTAACAATAGATGGTGATTTGCCAATTCAGCGTTCAACTTTACTTCAAAAACAATGGCCCATTAGTTTTTCAAAAAATAGTGATTTATTAGATGGTCAAGAAGTTGTTGAAATTTACGTTTCCGTATACATTCCTGATGAAGATTTTCCTCCCGCGCCTGGTAATTATGACATAAATTTAATTGGAGAAGATACAGATAATAATATTCAAGAATCATATACTATCACTCTTAAAATTCTTGACATTCCATTTGCAATTATGTCTACTAATGAACAAATATTAGTTTCCCCAATTAATCCTACAACATTTGATTTGAAAATTATTAACGGGGGTAATTCTGTACAAGGATATGATTTGATTTTAGAATCACCACAATATTGGCAAGCTAATTTTGAAATTACTAATTCAGACACCGCAGATAGTGGTTTACTAATCGAATCTGATGAATCTGATATGAATATCATAATATATCCTCCAGTCTCTCTTATTTCTGCAGGTACCACCCTTGATTTAAATATCAAAGCTATTTCTCAAAATGACGGAAATCAAATGTGGAATAAATCTGTTGAATTAATTGTTGGCAAATATGAAATGATTAATCCTGTATTGAACATGACACTTGAAAAAATAATGCCTGATGAAAGGTATAACTTGTCATTTAAACTAATAAATAATGGAAATTCTATATCATCTGTTACTGTTGATGCGATAATGCCTGCAGGGTGGATTGTACTCACATACAATAAATTTTTTGAAATTGAACCAAATACATATCAGAATATAATAATTCCAATACAAGGAAATGGACAAGGAGAAAGTGGTACTTTCAAATTAATTATGGCCACATTAGATGGTTCAACATTTGACTGGTATGGAGAATTAGATGTCCTTAACTTACCAGAACCCGCTATTGAATTTTTAGACGTGCAATTCAGCGATAATACGAGTATTGATTTGACATCAGGTCAACACCCTCCTATTGGAGAAATATTTCACATGAGATGGATTATTTCAAATGAAGGAGATAAAGATTTTACACCAAATATAATTTTGGAAACAAATAATAATTGGGAAACAAATTGTGAACAAATTGGTGTTGTTGAGCCAGAATTAATTAAAATTGCAACTTGTGAAGTTACGATTCCATTTACTCTCCAAGCAGGAATTATTGAACAATTAAATTTTAGACTGCTATTTGAAGATGAATATGAAGTGAATCATACATCAAATTTAACAATTCCACAAGTATACAAACTTGAATGGGTTGAAGTTTCAATCCCATTAATGGATTATAATCAAATTACGCACATTGAATTTGAAGTAACTAACCTAGGAAATGAAAAAATCAGTGATAAATTAGATCTTATTACTCCGGATGGATGGATTTATGAATTTAAAGATTCCAATTGGATAGTGCTAGAAGCAGGTGAAAATAAGAGAGTAAAAGTAGATTTAACACCAATGAATGTTGGAACTTATGATATTGAATTTAAATTACAAAATAATAACGAAATAATCGGGGGAAATCTCTTATTCAATGTATTAGTTGATGGAGATGAAAAGTATAATTCGGAATTAAAATCAGGAGTAAATGGTGGTTTCCTTGTTTTGATTATAATTTTAATTATTGCTGCAATAGGTGGTGCTGTAGTGCTAATCCCTAAGAAAGATAAACTTGGTAAAATTTCATTACTTCCTTTAGATAATCCAAACTCTTTGGGATTACCCCCCCTTCCTCCACCACTACCTGTTCATAACCAAATAAATCCGTTACCTGCTCCCACAAATATGCCAAAAATTGCTCCAATATTCCCAATTAAAAATGATATTAAAGATACCGAATTAACTCCTAAAGCAAAAGAAAAAATAGAAGAATATATCAAACAATTAATGTCAACTGGATATCCTGAAGAAAAAGCCAGAGAACATGCAATGAAACATAAAGAAAAATTCTTAAAATTGTAGAAAAAACAACATTACAACTATTGTGCATATCTAATACATAGTTAAACATACATAGAGTGGGTTTTTGATATATGTGTGGGCTCGCAGTTACATGAGCAGAGGAAAAATGCCATCTCAAAGTTGCGCATTTATTTTGGCTTCTCTAATTTTTCTTTCAAGTATTCCATCCGTTTATGCTGCAGCTGAAGTTTCATTAAATGCTATGCCAATGGCTCAAGAATCCGATCCTGGAACTACAGCAGAATATACTATTGTTGTAAATAATGATGGTTCAAATGACATTACTGTTACACTTTCTGCAGCAAATGGAGCTGAATGTACTGGTTATTCCTCTACTGTTGAACAACCACAAGGAGCAATTGGTGCTGGGGAATCTGTAGATGTAATGTTATATGTGAATCTAAGTAATCAACCATCAGAATCTTGTGATACTACAGTTAATGCTGTTGCCACAGAAGGTGTAGATCCCACTCCAGGAAATGCAGATATTACCGTAACAACAACTGCAGGTGAAGGAAGTGGTGAAAACACATATGGTGTTGAATTAAGCACCCAACACCCTAT
>CAZMJH010000091.1:0-5430 GCA_964566595.1 uncultured Candidatus Poseidoniales archaeon | reverse complement strand
GTTATTAGGATGGACTTTAACTATGGATGTATGATTATGGATGAATTTAAAGAACTGTATCCTACAAGATGCCCAGTTTGGTGGGCAAGAAGGGGCCTTGTTGAATTAAAAAGAGATGATTTAGGTGTTACTGGAAGATTAGTAGTGATTAGGATTTGGAAAGAATCTATAGAAACTAAAGGTATTGCCAAATTATTCCAATTTTTTGAAAAAATTATGTTTAAAATTACTAAGGGGCCTAGAGAATTAAGAAGAACACTTGATGACATGAATAGTCTTTTGTGGGAATTATCTGATGGTTCAAGAACATTTAATGAGATATGCCAAATAATGGATGAGATTTTTGCGGAACATATTTCTCCTGTTGAAGAGAGGACTGCTATTGCATTAAGACAATTTGAAACTTTAGGATTTTTGGTAATGTTAAAAGGAAAGTTTGATGGAAGTTGGCCAAACGGTCCTGGAATAAATAATCCAAAAAACCCACTTCCAGAGCCTGCTGAAAAATTAGAATTAGATATTACTCCAAATGGTTCTGAAGTTTCAAAATGGAATTAAGATTAAGATTCTAGCATAAGAGTGGCATCATATAGAGCTTGCATGGTCGTCTCTAATCTTTCCATAAGATCCTCGTCATTTAACATTCCATCTTCATTAAATGCTTTTTTAATATTAGGAATTGCTATTTGTTCTGGAATAGCCCACCCATGAATCCATCTTACCGCAATTCTCATTTGATTGAGAGTATTGGAATTTGATTGTCCACCAAGTGTAGACATTAGTGCAAATGCCTTTCCCCCTACATGTTTACTGTAAACCCAATCTAATTGGTTTTTCATTACGCCAGACATACATCCGTGATATTCAGGAGATGAAAGTAAGTATGCATTTACATCAGTAGCTATTTTTTGAAACTCAGCCACGTTTTTATTTTCCCAACTCCCCTCTTCTCCAACAAAGGGTAGAGGTTTTTCATTTAAATCCCAAAAGTGTATTTCAGCCCCTAATTTTGATAAAATTTCAAGGCCCAATTTTACCAATTTTGTATTATTAGAATCATTACCATAACTCCCAGATATACCTAGCACTTTTACCTTAACACCCATAGTCTGCCGTAGAAGTGGTAAGTAATATACATTTACAGTATAAAATTCAACTTAAAATCTTAGATATTTTATTAGTTAGATTCAAAGAGATGATTCTATACCATAAGTTGACTACGAAAGGTCAGCGCAGAGTGATTATATGGGAAAAACAAGTTCTGTTGATGAAAGCAAAGAACAATCTGCTGATGAATTAATTGCAGAGGGCGAGATGTTATTTAGAAAAGGAAAATATGCAGAGGCATTACGTGTTTTTAATCATGTAATAAGTTTAGATCCTAGTCAAAGTTTAGCCTGGTTTAATAGGGGAGTATTATTAGAATCAAAAGGAGATCTTAAAGGAGCTCAACAATCTTTTGAAATCGCTCTAGATTTAGACTCTTCATTTGCACCAGCAGCAGCCAACCTAGCAGTGTTACTTGATAGATTAGGAGATTATACAGAAGCCACTAAATGGGCTTTGACAGCAATGTCTACTTTTGATGGTCATCCATTACTAAAGGCTATTGTAGACAAATCTTCAGGAGCAGTACAAAAATCACCAGTAAAAGATTGGAAAGAAGTTAGTGGATGGGGTTCAGCAAAAAAAGGAAATGCCCCACATGCAGCAATTATTGTTCCTCCTGAAACAGGAAAAGAATTGAATTTTGAAGGAGGTCCCAAAGAAGTTAGTTCATATGAATATAGTTCTGAAGATTTAGATAGTGTAATGTCCAAACATGGAATTGAAGATCAGGAAGCATTATTGAGGGAAGCAACAATGCATGACAGAGATATAAATTTAGTATTGGATAAAGATGAATTGGAAATAGCAGCAAAGACAGTTAAATTTATGGATGATAAAATGGAAAGTATACAAAATTCAGTTGTTGATGTTGACTATGCTGCAATTGAAAATGATGCAAGAGATCTTGTTAGAGGAGGGGATTCAGAAAATGCCTTGAAGTTATTAACTCCTCACTTATCCTCGGAATCTTCTTCTGCAGCATTATGGGCACTTTCCGGTGGAGCAAAAGCAAAATTGGGAGATTTAGATTCAGCAATAAATGATCTTAAAAAATCAATAGAATTAGATCCAACTTCTTCAACAGCACATCATAATCTTGGTGTTATGTTAAAAAAGTCTTTGAGAACTAAAGAAGCATTATCTCATTTTGAACAAGCATTAGATTTAGATCAGGAATATGTTAAAGCCGCCAATAATTTAGTAAAACTATCGAATGAATTAGGTAGGAGTGATTTGGAAATTAAAGGCTATAGGGCTTTGTTAAGGGGAGAAAATTCACACCCTAAAAGACTTGATTTTGTTAAATTATTAATCTCTATAGCAAAAGGTGAATCGGAGGTATTAGATAATGTTGAACATCCATTGACAATTAAAGAAGGCCCAACACTTGCACAAGAAGCACTACTGCATCTTAGAAGTGATAATTCATTGGAAGAATCAATGTTTATTGCTGAAGCAATGTCATTAGCTAATCAAGAAGTTGAATCTGTAAAGACATGGAAAAAATTACTAGAAAATAATCCGAATAATGCAGATGTATGGTTAGGTTTGTCAAAAAGTTTAGAGAAAATGGGAGAATTAGAAAAAGCAGAAAAATGCATGGCTAAAGTTAATGAATTATCTGGAAAAGTTGCAGATTATGATATATTGTCCGCCCCCGTAACTCAACCGATTGTTAGTGATGTAGAAGATATAATTGTAGAAGAAATAAATCTTGAATTAGCTGCTGCAAATTTAAATTCAGTAAAAAATTCAGATTTAATAAACGAAAACAATGATACTGAATGGTATAATAAAGGACTTCTTTTACTTTCCGAAGAAAAATTTAGTGAAGCTTTAAGTTGTTTTAATAAAGCACTTTCTGATGTTGGTGATGATTCTATTATGAAAGTAAAGATTTTGAATGGAAGAGGGGGGTCATATTATGGAATGCAAAAGTTTGCAGATAGCATTAATGCATATCATGATGCAATGCAGATAGATCCTTCAAATGTATCTGGTCAGACTTTGTACAATTTAGGAATGGCTTATGCTGAAATGGAGGCATACCCTGATGCGATAAAATGTTTCGAGCAAGCGGTTCCAAGAGGTTTAGACTCAAATGCACAACAGCGTGCAAAAGACCAGATTAAAATATGTAAAAAATTAGCTAAAAATAGTTGATTATATTATGATTAATATGGTAAAAAATGAAAAATTTAATAAGATAATATCTAGAAGATTTTCAAAAAATAAAATAACACTTCAAACTGACTTTGTAGCAGTTGAAAGTCCTTTAGAAATCTCTTTAAGTGTGCCTAATGGTAATTCTGAGAATGTCACAGTACTTATGAGAACACCCGGAGATGATGAAAAATTAACACGTGGTTTTTTGTTAACTGAAGGTATATTAAGTATGGATCAAATTAAAAAATCGGAACTTTTACACAATGAAAACAAAATTAATATCAAATTTTTTTCAAAAAAGTTACCTGATATTTCAGAATTAAAACGTAATTTTATTTCAAATTCTAGTTGTGGAATTTGTAGTAAGGCCAGTATCGATGAAATCTTAAAGAAAATACCTAAAAAGAAAAAATCTATAGAATGCTCCATTGACGGATTACTGGTCCAAAAAATATGTAATGATATGAGTAAAGAACAGAAAGTATTTGTTAAAACAGGCGGAGTGCATGCCATTAGTTTATTTACTGAAAAAGGAAAAATAATTTGCTTAGAAGAGGATGTAGGTAGGCATAATGCAATGGATAAAGCAATTGGAAATGCATATTTTGATGAAAATTTAGAAGATGAAATTGTAGGCGCATGTTTATCTGGAAGGGCTAGTTATGAAATGGTGCAAAAAGCTGCAATGGTTGGAATAGATTTGTTAATCTGTATTGGGGCACCAACATCCCTTGCTATTGATTTAGCAGTTGCTTGCTCAATTACATTAATTGGTTTTGTAAATGAAAACAAATTTAATATTTATACTTGTGAGCAAAGAATATTATCAACTATAATAAAATAATATTGTTAATGAATATTAGAACTAAGGATTTTTAAGTATTGAGTGGAGAGAGTATAATATGTCGGATAATGATTGCGATGCATGCCCTTCAACTTCACCTTTACAAGTTGTGATTCCTGAAAAAATAGAAATCACATTATCATTAACTGATAAAGCAAAAGGAATGTTAATGGGTGCAATGGGAGATAATTCAGATTCAGCCTTACTTGTTGATGTTTTATCTGGTGGTTGTTCAGGTTACAAATATGATCTTCAAATAATTGAACCAGTATCTGGCGATGAACATATTGAATTATTTTTAGATGGCATTCATGTCTTTGTTCCTAAAACAGCTTCAAGTCTTCTTGATGGAGTAGAGATTGATTATGAAGATAAATTGATGGGTGGAGGATTCAAGATAAATAATCCTAATGCATCTAAAAATTGTGGATGCGGAGAGAGTTTTAGATAATTAAGCATCAATATTTCCCATCGATTCTGGGATTTTTGAAAATGGCGCCTCATTTCTTAGTTTTTCTCTTTCTTCAACATCTAATGGTGTTGGTCCATATTCTATGAATTTAATCACGCCTTTTTCTCGTAAAAAATAGTATGTTCTAGGCGAACAAGATGTTATTAATTTTTGACAAAATTCTGAATGTATTGATTTCCTTCTTCTTGTTGCATGACCTACTTCAACGCCGATTCCAACTAATGTTGCACTAAAAAGAACAAGTAATAGGGTTAATGAGAATAGTATCAAATCACCGCCTTCTCTAAATAATGCTGTTAAATCCCTGACTAATAAAAATACTAATCCAATTCCTACAAGTGGTTCTATCAATTCCCGAAAAAATCTTTCAATAGGAATTATTGCTGTTCCAGCAGGATCTGCGAATACAAATTCTGTATCGATTGCAGTTTTAACAACACCAAGTATTGATACAAGTATTAGGTAGGAAAAACCAGCAATTAGTATTATTATTCCATAATTAAAGCCTCTAAATATCCAATGTACGATTAGCCATGCAAAAAGACCGAGATATACTGTCATAAGCATTTTACTAAATGCAACAATATCACCCCTAAGTTCATCTTGACCGTGTCTTGGTCTAGGTATGTGTATTAATTGCCATTTTGAAAGATGTTGGAATTGCATCAATATGTATGCAAGTAAACCTTTTCGAATTAAAATATATTCTGCAAGCGCTAAAAGAGGTAATGCAAGTAGGAAGAGTGGTGTTGCAAAAAGAAGAATCAATGGTGTGAAAAATAAACTTGGCAATAGTATAAAGTGAGGTGTTTTTAGCGGATATAAAAAATCTGTTTCA
>CAZMJH010000090.1:4850-5444 GCA_964566595.1 uncultured Candidatus Poseidoniales archaeon | reverse complement strand
TATACAAGTTCCTAATACGATTATTTCTCCAGGCAATGATTTATCTGGCGATTTATTGATTAGTAATCAAGGTAATCAAAATGATAATTTCAGTATATCTTCTAATGGGCTTTCTTGTGTTCTTGAATCTCATATTGAAATAGAATCTCAACAATCGGGTTCAATTCCTTTTTCATGTGAAGTACCACTTTCTGCACATGCTGGATTGTATATCATTACTCTTACCGCAACTTCAGGTAATGACATTTCAAAACAAACTTCTGAAACATTACAGTATCAAGTAACTAGTAATTATGTGGCTGGAGCAGATATTGTAAATATTGTAATTTCTGAAACAACACTTTCAATGAATTATGATGGAAGTGGAACAATTACAGTAACTGTAAGTAATTTGCTTAATGAATTTGTAAATGGCACATTAAGTGTTGAAGGTTCCGACACGGGATCATTTGAATTTGTATGGGAAGGATATATTGAAGGAGCATTATATGAGTTAGAACCGGGTTCTCAAATGAGTTTTGAATTAAAAATCAAACCAAAAACAGATGCAGCGTTGTCAACAGAATTAACGATGATTGGTGTAAGTAATATTGA
>CAZMJH010000090.1:0-4828 GCA_964566595.1 uncultured Candidatus Poseidoniales archaeon | reverse complement strand
GCATCACATAGTGATTCTAGTCAAAAATTAAGTGTGAATGTTGATGGTTTAAGAAAGCCTCCAAATGGTGTTGATTTATTGTTTGGAGAATTAGACGGGAAGCAAACTTTAATTGGATTATTCTCAGGATGGGGAATAATTGTTTTAGCAATATTATTACGTATAAGAAAGTTCAAGAATAGAAATAAACAAACTACACAACTTCCAATGGATTTACCTCCTTTGGGAGATTTACCACCCGTTGAAGAATTACCTCCTTTGGGAGATTTACCACCTCCGGCTCTTGATTTACCAGAACTACCCGCAATAGATTCGTCAATATCGCTTGAATCGAATAGTAGTAAGTTGGAATTAGATGGAACAGTAAGATGTCATGGATGTAATGCTAAATTGAGAACTCCTTCTGACAAATCTCCTCCATTCCGTTTTACTTGTCCTAAATGTTCGGAAATAGTTAGGGTTTCTTAATTTTGTAAATTTATAGCAATTAATAGAAATGCTGTATGTCCAAATGGCCCGTTGACAGGCCTAATTCCGCCTTTCATTGCACGACCCCAGGTACGCTCAATTAATTCTCCAGCCCACTCAATTTCCAAACCCTCTTTTTCGCACATGTCCCATGCAGATTCAACTTGAGAACTTACGGGACAATAACATGCAATTCTTCCTCCTGGCCGAAGTAGATGTTTAACAGAAGATATAGCAGTAGGATGCACCGGCAAATCGAGTATAATTGCATCAAAATCATTACAAATTTTAGAAATTTCAGCAACACTATCTTCTATCAGTCCTTCAATGTGATAATGGTTACCAGAAACACAACCTGATTTTAACGCCATTTCCATATTTTTTAACCCAACTTCTGAATGTTCAATTCGAGATTCAACAGTGACATGAATCCCTCCTTCACCTATTACATTTTGTAATTGAATTGATAATGCACCGGATCCAAGTCCAGCTTCTAAAACTTTAGATGTTGTTCCAATACCTAATTTTGTAATAAATAATCCTGCATCTTTAGGCTGAATTATTTGAGCCCTTCTTTTCATTCCTTTAAATCGTTCAGGAAGTGATGCAGGCAAGAGGATAAATTCTTTTGTTCCTATAGTTATTTTATCACCATATTTAGTTTCAGAAAGTGTTGATAATGGGTTGAATACACCTATGCCTTTTATCTTCAAATGCTCATCTATTATTTCGACTAAATATGTGTTTCCCGATACATCTCTTAAGGCAACTATTTCGGGTTTTTCATATTCTCGCATACCCTATCGCAGAAGGTTCTGATAGAAGCAAATTATGCTTCATTCATTTAATTACCTCTTACGTAGTAAGAGAAACATCAATAGAGAATCATTATAATGGTGTCAGCGAACGTGCTACTATGAGCAACCACAGGATGTTAATCTTGGCAGTTTGCATGTTGATGCTGACTTCGACTAGTATAATCGCGTTTCAAAACATGCCACTTGAAGAAAATGAAAACCCCTTAGAAATGAAAAATCAACCTGATTATTCTGCTGCTAACCCCCCCTCCACACCATCACACGGAGGAGTAGTTTTTGCTGAATATGTAGGGGCAACATGGTGTGGTCCTTGTATGGGATATTCTTCACCTTCACTTAAACAGTTAGCTCATGATTTGCCAAATGATTTTACTTATGTGTCATTTGTCGATAGTTCTCCTAATGACCATAACTCAATTGGAAGAGTTAACCACATTATGACAAATTCTAATGGATATCCTACAACTGCTTTCGCTGATGCTACGTCAGGCTCATATTACGTAGTAGGTGGTGGTGGTAGTGATACAGATAGTGATGGTTATGCGGATGATCAATTTGATTCACAATTTACATCTGGGGGAAATATGGTAAATTCCCAAAATTTTGATATTACTGTTACTCAAGTAACAAATGGAAATAATTTAGATATTGAAATTGAAGCGGAATATCTTGGAAGTGGTACTGCTACTGTTTACGTATATGCAGCAGTCACCGAAAAGATTTGTGGCATTAGTTATGATGATGGGTCATATCCACATTATTGTTGGGCTGCATGGTTAACTACTGGTGGGAATAAGAATGGTGCAGGTGGTTTCCAAATGTTTACACTTGCTGCAAATACACCACAAACAGCATCATGGACGGTACCTGCAAATACTGCAAGTGGTGGAGCATCCAATACAGTTACAGTTGGGGCATTGATGTCTGGTCCACATACTTCGTGGAATGATTTTTATGCAGCTGCTAACAGTGATATGGGTCCACTAATTGATGTGGAAGTATCCACATTATCTGTTGTTAACAATAATTGGAATGGAGACGGATTTGAAATTGGGGATCAATTTACTGTTGATACTACAGTAATTAACAATGGAGATTTTGCTTACACTGATGGGGGTTCTTTGAATATTTATCATGTAAAAGGTCCAAATCAAGAAGATTTAATTTTCACTGATTCCCTTCAGGCCTTTTCTTCAAGTGGGGCAACACAATCATTCCAAACAAGTTTTGATTCTAGTTCTGTATCTTCAAATGTGCAATCAACAAGTTTACGCGCAGAACTTGTTGGATTGGTTGCTGATAAAAATAGTGGAAATAATGCTATGACGTCCACACACAATCTTGATCATACACCCACTGCAAACGTTCCAGTGATATTGTCTAGTTCTGAAATTGAACGTGGTACAGAGATTAATGTTGAAGTCAATGCAAATTCAAATGATAAAGTTGATGATCTTTCAACGATGACTCCTTCATTACATGTAGGGCCTGCTGGGACTACAGATCAATGGTCGACTGAGTGGATTGTAGCCACACCTACTTTACGGCCCGATGGCAATTTTTACCAATTTAAGCTTGATGCACCAGTTTCTGCACCGGCTGGAGAATATGATATTAAAGTGAGTTTTATGGATGTCAGAGGCCATATTAGTACGGATGCATATAAATTAAATGCTTTTAATTTACTAAATGCTAAACCTACAATTGATGCTTATCCAATTCCAACAGTAAAAGTATCAACTTCTGAAAAAGTATCTATGATCGGACATATTGATGATGAGGAAACAGCAGATGAAGATTTAGTTGTTACAAGTGATAGTTCAAATTTTGTTGCTTGGCATGCAGATACATTTGAGTTAGAAGTTCTTTTCGATCAAATACCTGTTAATGCTGACGGAGAAGTACAGGCTGCAAGTTTATATCTAACAGTTGATGATGGAGTTGAACAACATTCAGGAACATTATTGTTTAATGTGATTGAAAGTGGAATGCCACGATGGGAAGCATTACCCTCTCAAGGATTTGATGAAGGAGGAGAAACAACATTTGATTTGAAACCTTATTTATCTGATACCGATAATAATGGTAATCCAAGTAGTGTTGAGATGTTAGATATATCAATACTTGGAACCACTCATGAAGATATGCTTTCTGTATCATTGACTGGATTTGTTCTTAATATTGAAGCGATTGATGAGGATGTATTTGGTACAACTCAAATTAATTTAAGAGCTAGTGATGGTGTTCAACAAAGTGATACTACATTAGTAGTAAATATTGATGGAATTAATGATGCACCTACATTTGATATGACAATATTCGCAGATGAACTTCTCGTAGTTGGTCAATCTAAGACTTTTGATCTTAAGGATGCAATAGTTGATGTGGATGATTCTGATGAAGAAGCAAGATTGTACACTACAATATCTACAGATGAAGCAGGAGCATTAACTTGGAGAGCAAGTTTGGGAGAATTAAATTTGAAATATATGACTCCTGGTGAACATACAATATTGATAAGAACTGTTGATAGAAATGCTGACTTCAACGAATATCAACTTTCAATGACTGTAGTATCAAATTTACCACTTTCTGTAGTTGAAGATGCTAATGAAGCAGGAGATGTATTGGTAAGTGTTGACAATCTTAAAGACGGAGCAATACCCGTGTTTACTTTCGAACTTCATAGCGATATTGGTTTGACAGACATACAAGGTTCTTTCCAAGTATGTAGTGTTTCATTAGGTATTTGTTATGATCGTCAAGAGTTTACATTTAATGATGGAGAACAACCTTGGACATATTCTATAAAGCCTGCAGGAAAGTTATACGTTGAATTTGATGATGAGATTAAACTTGATATGTCAGGTAAAGATGCTAATGGTTTTGATAGAGAAATGGCTGATTATCATCATTGGTTAATTACGGAAACTGTGACTGATACTAACACAGATACTACACCTTCAGAAACAGTTGAGACCGAATTGACAGATGAAGAAATCGATCATCAATTAAATGATTTAGAAGAACAATTACTTGTGTTAAATGCGGAAATTAATTTAATTTTAGATGATGAAGATCCTGTGAAATTACAGAAATTGGAAGAGAAAGAGGAACTAATGAAAGAGAGAACTGAATTAGAGTGTATGAAATCCACATCAGATTGTAGTTCAGCTGAAGTAAATGCTGGAAGTACTTGGTATGAACAATATGATATGATGACACTTGGTCTTGGTGGATTTATTACATTGTTAGTAGTGGTATTGGTTTTGATGTTATTTGTAAAAGGTAGAGATTCAGAGCCAGAGTGGAATTACGATTCACCACAATTAGATGCGTTAGCAAATTCAACATATGGAGGCGCCGCACCAGTTTTCCAAAATACAATTGTTCCTGCAGGTCCACCAATTCCTGAGACGGGATTACCTCCAGGATGGACAATGGAACAATGGAGACATTACGGACAAAATTACCTAGATGGTAAACTTTAATTTAAAAAACCACATTAGTGGAAGTGATGAATATGGCTTAAGAGATAGTTT
>CAZMJH010000089.1:0-5451 GCA_964566595.1 uncultured Candidatus Poseidoniales archaeon | reverse complement strand
CATTTTTTTCGTAGCCATTAAACCTAGCGTAATTGCTGGATTCAAGTGGCCGCCTGAAATTCCCATTGCCATAGTGTACATTAGACCAGCGGTTAAACCAGTTAACATAGGGTGTTGGTCGCCAGAAAATGCAACCATTACAATCACCATAACACCGAAAAACTCCATGCCTAGCTTTTTCTTATCTATATTCATGCCCATCGTTTTTCACGTCCATTTTTTTTATATTTTCGGCTTAGCCGATTATCTCCCCGTCAAAGTATCGTTTATCAAGTGTTTCGTTACAAACCCCCTTAAAGGCCCCGTTTTAGGGGTTTTTTAATTTTAGCGGTGTGAGAAAATACACTTACTATTTTGGGGCATATTTACTTCAAAATTACTACATTTCTTGATTACTATGAAATTAAGTATAATTTCTTCGTCGACACGTCATGGTAGACCTCCGTAGTGATACAGTCACCCAACCCACTGTTGAAATGCGCGAGGCAATTGCAAATGCGGGAGTTGGTGATGATGTATTGGGTGATGACCCTACTGTAATCAAACTTCAAGAGATGATTGCAAATATGCTTGGAAAGGAAGCAGCATTGTATGTTCCATCAGGAACAATGTCTAATGCTGTTGCTATTCGGACACATACTCAACCAGGTGATGAGATAATTACTGAAAGATTTAGCCATATTTATCTTTATGAAGGTGGAGGATATGCAGCTTTATCCGGTTGTTCTGTTGCTTTAGTAGAAGGTGAATTAGGAATTTTGAAACCTAAAGATGTGGAAAATGCAATTAGAAAAGAAAAAGGAAGTGATGGACATTATCCCAATGGTACACTTGTTTGTATTGAAAATACGAGTAATAGGGGTGGAGGAACTTTTTACGATTTAGAATCATTGGATAAAATATGTGAAATAGCACATTCTAATGGTTGTAAGGCACATTTAGATGGAGCAAGATTGTTCAATGCAGTTGTAGCTTCTGGAATTGATGCAAAAAGAATTGTGAAAAATTTTGATACAATATCTATTTGTTTATCAAAAGGACTTGGTGCTCCAGTTGGCTCACTTTTGGTAGGTTCAAAAGAAGATATTTCAAAAGCACATAGATGGAGAAAATTGTTTGGAGGAGGAATGAGGCAAGCGGGAATTATAGCCGCTGCAGGAATTTATGCCTTAGAAAATAATATTTCTAGATTGGCAGATGATCATGAACGTGCTAAAAAATTAGCTAATGCAATTAATGAAATGGAGCTGTTTTCTGTAGATTTAGATGGAGTACAAACTAATATGGTTTATATCAATGTTATTGGTAATTTAACAGCGAATCAAGTAGTTGAGAAATTAGCAGAGCATGATGTTCAGGTTCTTGCATTGGGAAATGATTTGTTACGTGCTGTCACACATATCCATATTACTGATGAAGATATTAATAATTCAATTAATGCTTTCAAAATCATATCTTCTTGAAATTATCATTGATGTAATTACAAGTGTCATAATTGTAGGAATTAATCCAATATAGGGGAGACGATTAGTCGCTTCCTCACCTTCTGTTTCTTTGGAATTTGAATCATCAGTATCAATTGGAGCGTTTATACAACCGAAAGTAATTACAAGTTTCAAATCATCTCCATCATAAGCATTTATTTCAGATAATCCTTGACTTAAATCAGCAGTTCCACTTCCACCTAGCATTTCTTTTACATGGTGTACAATATGGGTGTAGTTATCTAAACCATTTGAACCGTTAGGGAAATATGCAACATCTTCTACAAAATTAACAAATGTTTTCACATCATCACATCCATCAACATCAACAACTTCCCATGAAAATTCTGAAGAATTAGAATCAAAAGACGTATGAATCATTGACAACTCAGTTTGATTACTAGATTCCAAATCAGGTTTTTCTATTGCCTTTGCATAAAGATTGTCATAACTCCCTTGACTTGCACCAATTAACGAGTCTCCTCCATTTATTATTGCTGTAGGTTGTAAAGGTAAATTTTCATTGAACCATTCTTTCCACCAATTTTCAGCATTTTCACTTCCAAATGGATCTTCTGTTTCACCAGCAAATCTGTGAAATGTAAGCATTATAACATCAGTTTCGTTTGCAACATCTTCTATTGCATGTTCAACTTCAACACAGGGCGTGCACCATGTTGCAGTGAATATATGGGCTATTGACGGCGAATCCTTTGTATAAATTGAATTATTAAAATTTTCATTTGGATCGACAATAATTCCACCAAAAATTGCGCTACGTTTAGATTCAATATCACCACCCTCACTTGCTGAAATAATGTTAAAATTGCAAATTAATAGGCTAAATATGGCCAGCATCGCCCAAATCTTTGTTTTGCCCATATGATTTCGAATACATTTAAGGTGTTATAACTAACTATTTACAGTTCCATAAAAGAAAGCATTCAAGAACTACGGCGTTAAGAGTAGGGGGAGGTGGCACAATGGAGTACCAAGATTTTCAAGATAAGATTTCCATTGAACATATTTCACCAGGACAAAATTTACCACATTGGCTTATTGAACACCAATTAAAATTAGCGAAATGGAATTCATCCCCCACAGAATCTTTATCAAGAATAATGATAATTTATGCGAATGAAGAATCAAGAAAACAATCGTTGAAAAATTTGAATAATTTGGGAGAAATGGTACCTTTAGATTCTAGTCTTCATG
Source organism: uncultured Candidatus Poseidoniales archaeon (assembly GCA_964566595.1). Taxonomy (GTDB): domain Archaea; phylum Thermoplasmatota; class Poseidoniia; order Poseidoniales; family Poseidoniaceae; genus MGIIa-I. Next base: position 2,752 of record CAZMJH010000089.1, on the reverse strand, counting down.
TAACGATTCCTAGACTTATTGATTTGCTTCATTCAGATTTACGTTTACCAAAATTAATTGATGATGATGGTATATTATTTGAGATAATACATCATAATTGTGTTACCACAGCTGCAAAAGCAGGGTTACCTAGATTACATTCAAATCTTGATATTGAATGGTCTAGAGGAAAAACTCGTATGTTAGACCAATTACATCAGCAAATATGTGAAAAAAAATTACCAGATAATTGGGATGCAGATCCAGGAATCATAGAATTCGAAAAAATATTATTGAATGTTGAAAAACAAATGTCAGGAACACATCCAAGATTAAGAATAAAAAAGATAATACAAAAATTAAAAGAAGATTCTAATTTAGAATTATTTAGTTTTAGAGATATAGATGGGATAATCATCCAAGATATGAGTCCTACTTTAAGTGATGCAAAAATAGAGTTATTACAATTTATTTCCATGTTAAAACCAATTCATCAATTATGTAATCCTGGTAGTTTTAGATTGGGCGAGCATGGAGCATATCTTGCAGATGTTGCTGTATGTAAAGATAATGAATCTATACCCGAGTGGGTGCCAGAACATGAAATTGGTTCTAAATTAGAGATTATTCCTGAAGTTTTCCATTTGGGATTATTTAATTCATCACAAACCGACGAAGCCATTCATGGGATTTTGTCAGAATTATGTAAAGATAAAACTTCAGATAATGAAATAGTAATTGTAGATTCTAGAAATTCAGAAAACAGAAAAAAATGGCCACGTTTATTTGAATCAATTGGAATGAAAATTGATACAGATGATAATCCAGAAACATATCTTAGTGCATTATATTGGTTAGGAGAATTAATGAAAATAGGTATTGGGCAAGATGCATGGTCATGTGATAAATTAAAAATGATACTAAATCAAAATAATTTACCATTCAAAAATGATTATTTGTATAGTGAAAAACATCCGGTAAATGAGGAATATATCCCTATCGCAGATTATAATTTACTTGAAGAAACCGCTAGAACATATCATATTCTTGGAGGCAGAGGTTCACTTAGAGAATGGTTATATGCATTAAGCAAAGAAAAATTTAACAATCCATTTGTAGATGAAAAAACACAAAGAAAAATTAGAGAACAAACGCAATGGTGGTTACTTTCTATTGCCAATTTAATTCGTCCATTATTAAATAAATCAGATAGAGACGTGTTAGATATTGTTGAATTTAATATTGGTTGTGATTCCAAAGTAAAATTACCTAAAATAGAGGGAGTAGATTCGGGAGATGATTGGCTTTTAGAAATCATACAAAAATTAGATTGGGAATCGTGGATGAATGTAAATATTCCAGATAGTTCTATTGTAGGTATTCAAAAATATTTACATTTGCATTCAAATTTAAGAAAAACACAACAAGTATGTTCAATAAAACCACCCTTTGATGGGATTAATTGGATAGACGAATCGATTGAATTAATGAATTCAGTTTCATTATCAAAATTAAATTGTTCAGACCAATCACTTAGGATATTATCACCTCAAAATTATCTTGGTTGTAATGCTGATGTAGTAATCGTAATTGGATTGGGAAGCGATGATTGGGATATGTCAATTCCTTCTTTTCCATGGTTAGACGTTGAAGAATTAAGAATAGCTGGATTATTAAACCCCGATGAAAAAATACGCGCTGCTCGCCATTATTTCAATCATATTTTGTGTAGTGGGAAACAAATTTTATTATTAGATCCTTCAATTGATTCCAAAACATTTCCTTGTACTCCTTTTGCAGAATGGTTGAATGGAGTAGGTAATGAAAAAGGAGGATTACCTAAGTGGTTAGAAAATTGTAACGATTCATGGATAAGTCAATCAATTAAAGAAAAAGAGATATTTGTCTTTAAACCGGAAAAGATTATTTGGGAAAAAAACCAATCATTTACTCATTATACGGGCTCAACTTTAAGATCAATCAAACAAAAAATAGGAGTTATTAGGTTATTAGAGCAAAAAAAAGCACCATTATTAAATGAAACAGCACCATTAATTATGTATGAAAAACCAATAAATGAAGATAGGATCAAAAGAGAGCCAATAGGTTTGGATGAAGAAGCAGACTATCTTGATTGGAATGAAAGAGAAAATTTTGTTTCAAATACAAATTTAAAATTAATTCGTCCAAAAAAACTTCCAAAAGATGCTGTTGCTCCAAGAGAAAATAAATTTTGGCCAGTAATTGGAAGACGTCATAATCGAACTTACTCAACACCAAGTATTGATCCTAGACCAATAGAGTCTAAGTCCCTTGAAATAAAGAGCTTAGATGAAAGAAGTGGACATTCTAAGTCGATTAGTATTAAAAAAGATATTATTTGGTCAGCCAACAAATTAAACAAATGGATACAATGCCCTCGGAAAGGATGGTTAGAATCAGAATTGTATCTTTCAAAAGAGGAAATAATTAATGAAGATTTAGATATTAGAATTAGAGGTATTACTTTACACGAATCATTTGCAGAATTGATTTGTACACAATTAGGTTTTGAAATTGGAAAAGAACGAACTAATCTTTCATTAAAAAACATCTTAGATGTATCTCTTTCTTTAGATGAATTAATGTCTGAATTTGTTAAAATTTTGTCAGAAAAAACACCATGGATTGGTCGTAAAGATGCGATGGCAGTACATCGAAGAAGAGATTTCATTGGTATGACTTTATCTGAATTTGAAACATGGTGGGAAAATGATACACCCCCCCTTAAACC
>CAZMJH010000088.1:0-5488 GCA_964566595.1 uncultured Candidatus Poseidoniales archaeon | reverse complement strand
GTACTGAATTATTAAAATAGGTCTAGGACACACCGTGTGCAGTGACTAGCCCTTAGTTAACGTTTAATCCATGGTCTATTAGTTCCTTCAGTACGATAATAATAATCAGAACTTCCTTCTGGCCAAGTTAACCATTCAAATCCATCAGAGATTTGTTGACCAGTAAGAGTTAATGGGGGCCCTGTTTCCACTTTTTGTTCAATAACAACTTTTTCCGTTTTGTCAAGATATTTTGGAAGAATAAATAAAATTGCAATAGAAATTATACCTACAATAATTAGTACAATATTTAACCATCCAGGTGCAACTATTGCATCCTCCATCACAATTGAAAATGGTAACATATCATACAATGATTCTCCCCTAGAATATTTTCCACCAAGTGTAGCAACTAATGTTGTAATGAAATAAGCAAACAATCCATTTGCTGTATGAGCAATTGCCATACCTCTTGTTTCCCACACTTTATCCCCATGCCTAAATCTTGCAATTACAAATGCAAGCCAGGCACCAATACTAATTGAAGAAAGAATGATTTTATTCAATAAAACTGGATCAGTAGTAGCTTCACCTTCTGCTGCTAAAATTCCACTTACCATTGCAAATGGAATGAAAACCAAACCAAACACAGCTGAAACCATTTGAGTATTATCAAACGCTTTAGACAAACGTTCTTTTTGATCCAAATTAAGGAATGGAACTTTGGGAGATAAACGAAGAACACATAATAATACAAGAGATAATGCAGCTAATGATAAGATTCCTACTACTAACTCTGTGTGAATTACATGAAAAGTTCCCGCTGAAATGGCTGCCATTATTTGCTCCCCCTGCTTGCCTTAACTGATAATAAAAATTGTAGAAGCATGAATGTTACCATTGTTAATATCCCATATGTGATACTTTGAATGTAAGCAACTTTTGTAAAATCTTCTGTATTTTCATTATTTTCCGGAATAGGTTCGGGATAAATCATAACGGATTCAGTTGTAAAATTTACAGAACTTTCACCATCACTTACAGTGATGTTAGCATACCATATTTCACCGATAACAGTATCATTTGATCTTAATTTGTATGGTGTCACATCAGAATAATTTGTTAAAAATACAGTATCATTTCGTATCCATTTAACTTCAATATTCAATATATCGTCATCAACATCCATTGTAGTAATATTTAACATTAAATTTGTACTATTTGTAATATTATTTGGAGTAATCATTGCAGTAACTTCTGGTATTGAATTATTAATTGCTAAACTTGATGATTGAGACCATTCTGAAAATTCGAATTCATCATTCGCTCTAACTTCAAAATGCCACAATTCATCTTTTGAAGTAAATTGGGAATCAACAGTTAATTGATTATCTAATTGTGTTTGATGTTCTTCATTAAGATACCATTTAATTTCAAAAGTATTTTGATCATCTCCATCCCCATCTAAAAAGTTCCATCCCGCAGTTAAATTTGAGAGAGTAGTAGGCTCAATATTTTGAATTTGTACATTTTCTAATGTAGGAACATCATTAATCAAATTAAGAGTTACTTTATTGGAAGACACATCTTGTTCCTCAAAAGTATCATTTAAGGTGATATTAAAATGCCATTCTTCATGCTCTTCTGTAAAAGAACTACTTACGATAATTATTCCATCAAGTTCTGCTTGATGAGTATCATTATTGAACCATTTAATTGTATGTGATATAACATCATTATCTTCATCATATTCATCCCAACTTGCAGTTAAATCATTGAATTGAGAAGGTCCGGCAGGAATAATTGACAGATTCGATGCAACTGGTTTAGAATTAATTATGGTGGCTTGTTGAGATTCTGCAATCCCAATATTTTCTCCATCCCCCGGAGTAACTTCAACACTCCATTCTTCCCCTCTAGTTGTTTCTGTAAAATCGATTAATTGCATATCATCATAGTTATGATTAACAACACCATTTACTTTCCAAACAATTGTAGTTCCATCTTCGGGATCATTATTTCCATCAAAATAAGTATAACTTAGTTGTAATGAATCAGAAGAAGTAGGATTAGTTGGTGAAATAATTACTGAAGAAACAATAGGGGGTACATTTTCTTCAGGAATATCAATACTTAGAGTCCCCCAATCATCACTTGTTTTTGCATCATTTCCATTTGCAGCCAAAGCACCGAGTGTAAATGTGACTGTGCCAGAACCAGATGAAGGAGCTAACCATTCAACATTCCAAGTTCTACTACTTGGATTAGAATGTACTATTTCACCCGATTCCATTTTTGCATTTGTATCAGAAGTAGATAAAAATCCTGCAGATGCTTTTAGATTAAAACCCCCATTTGTTTCCATTCCATTTCCATTTGTTACATTTATTTGAAGAGAATAAGATTGTCCCGCATTGTATTCTTCTGGTAAATTAATTGTAAGATCTGCACCTCCTTCTCCACCGGTATGGCACGTACATCCAGTTACAGATTTATTTGTTATACCATCTTCTTTAGCATGAGTTGAAGGTACTGATAAAAGTAATACAAATATGCAAATAATTGTAATTACCTTTGATTTCATATTTTAATCCAAGAACAAGTTTGATATGAGTGTTTAGATAATTAGATTATTTTGAATAGGTTTTAGATTAATTGAAGTAAATATGTAAGGGAAAGGAGTATAGGCGAATCCCTATCCTCTATATACTGTGAAGAGAATATGGCTTAGCCGTAGTCGAGGCGACGAAGAAGGCAGATGGATTGATCTTACTGCTTTTCAAACACCTGGTGTTATGAGAATTTTAGACATTGTTTCGATCAGTACAGCGGTTCTTCTTGTTCTTTCGGGTATATGGTTAGGCCAAGGAACAGTAGATTTTTTAGAATCATTAGATGAAATGAATGAGGCAGGAGAAGAGTTGCCCCCCTCATTACCAAATATGATTGATGGTAGATGGCCATGGGAGGCAAAATTGCTTTTTGATACATGTACTCCGTTAAACGGAACATGGGAAATGCCTGAGATAATGCATGAACAAGATGAGATTTTTTGGTATCCTGGAGAAGTTGAATGTGTTTGGGAACATCAAGGAATAGGAGATAGGGCGGTAATTGCAATAAGAAATGCAGCCACTTCAAATCAAGACTTTACAGTTAATTTGTCTACTAATAATGATGGAAATTCTATTGAAGAAATCGGTTTTGGCTCTACTGGGAATACATTAACAGTAGAAGCAAATGAGTCGGGATTAATTTCACTTGTATTGAATGCAGAACCAGAAGATGAGTATGTGTATGCAATGATTGAATCTTCAATAGATCCGAATGCATCAATCCTTTTGAAAATCGCAGTAGTGTCTGGTTCTCAAAGCGGGGTTCATATTGAAGAAGGACAAAATTTAGATGTCCATTATAAAGTATTTATTTATGATACTGGAGAACTATTAGATGAAGGAGATTTACCAGTAAGGGCCGGTGAAGACGATAATTACATCAAAGGTTTTGGATGGGGACAAGTCGGTTTAGATTGTGGAGATATTGCAACATGTAGAATTGACGGATTAGGCACATCATCAACTCATACAGTACTCCTACCTCCGGATTTAGCTTACAAGAATAGAGATGATCGACCCGAAGCAAACAATCATTGGTTACAATTTGAATTATCATTAAATCGCTTGTATATTTGATTAGATAAAATGGTCAATCTCAAAAGCCTCCTTGTGTTGGGGAGACTCATGGTAGGAACAAATGTACTAATGAAGACGTCAGCAGGCGATATTACAATTGAATTATTTACAGACACTATGCCGATTACAGCAGGTAATTTTCTAGAACTTGCCGATAAGGGATATTATGATGGATTACATTTTCATCGAGTAATTCAAGGATTTATGTTACAAGGAGGGTGCCCTCACAGTAAAGATCCAAATAATCCTAGACAGGGAACTGGGGGTCCAGGATATAATATTAAAGACGAGCATTTACATAATGCAAAATTTTCCAATGAAGTAGGTACACTTAGTATGGCAAATTCTGGACCAAATAGCGGAGGTTCACAGTTTTTCATCAATACTACTCACAATGCATTTTTAGATTGGTGGGATAGACAAACACAATCACAACACCCAGTATTTGGTAAGGTAGTTGCAGGGATGTCTATTGTAAAGGCTATTGAAACATGTAATACAGACGGAAGAGATAAACCAAACCAACCACAAAAAATCATTTCAGTTTCTAGGGTATAAGGAAAATAGTTCTTAAACTGAGCATATAATGTGCTTAAATCAAGAAAAAAGAGTATTTATTAATTAAAAACTCTTGGAAGGTACATGGCGCAACATAGAGCAGGCGATCGTAGAATTTTGAGTATCAGTATACCAGAAGATTTAGCAAAAAAATTAGATGGACATACCGGAAAGGGTAGAGAAGAAGGAAGATCTGCTACAATTACTAGATTACTAAATTTAGGTATTGATGCAGATACAAAACCGCCTGTAGTAGTAAAACAAAAACCCCCTAAAAAGACAGCACCATCTCCTAATGTTAGAATTGAAAAAGATACAATGGGAGAAATAAAAGTGCCATCAAATAGGTATTATGGTGCTCAAACAGCTCGTTCATTAGTAAATTTTGATATTGGGGATGATAAAATGCCACGTGCGATAATTAGAGCATTTGGAATATTGAAACAAAGTGCTGCTAAAGTGAACATAAAATTAGATCAATTAGATCCAAAGGTTGGTAAATTAATTGTAGAATCCGCTGATGAAGTAATTTCAGGGGATTTAGATGAACATTTTCCTTTAAGAATTTGGCAAACAGGTAGTGGAACTCAAAGTAATATGAATACAAATGAAGTAATTGCAAATAGGGCCATAGAAATCGCAGGAGGAACTCTAGGAAGTAACTCTCCCGTTCATCCAAATGATCACGTTAATCGAGGCCAATCATCAAATGATACATTTCCTACAGCCATGCATATTGCCGCTACTGAACAAATAATTCATAAATTATTACCGCAATTAGAAGAATTAAGAGAAGCACTAGAAAAAAAGCGAGTAGAATTCAATCAAATCATAAAGATTGGGCGTACACATTTAATGGATGCAGTACCCTTAACATTAGGTCAAGAATTTAGTGGATATGTTTCAATGTTGGATGCAGATATTCGTAGAATTAAATTTGTTTTAGTAGATTTGTATGAATTAGCTCTTGGAGGAACAGCCGTAGGAACTGGACTAAATACTCATCCCCATTTTGCTGATATGGTGGCAAGTACAATAGCTCAAAAAACAGGATTACCATTTATTTCTGCAAAAAATAAGTTTGCTCAATTAGCAGCTCATGATGCAATAGTTTCAGCTTCAGGAGCATTGAATACATTAGCAGCGAGTTTAATGAAAATTGCAAATGATTTACGGTGGCTTGGATCAGGCCCAAGATGTGGTTTAGGAGAATTATCACTTCCCGCAAATGAACCAGGTTCATCTATAATGCCTGGAAA
>CAZMJH010000087.1:0-5501 GCA_964566595.1 uncultured Candidatus Poseidoniales archaeon | reverse complement strand
GATACAACTGATGAGAAAAGAAACATCCAAGGAGTGAGTAAACAATGAGTGAAGGTGAAATCGTACTAGGATTACTTGTACCTGCACATCCACACCCCCTATTATGCCCAGAAAAAAACCCTGGGTGGGCACGATTAAGAGAATCTTATGAACAAGCAAGGTTAATGATTGAAGAAAGTGATGCTGAAGTAATTTTAATTTATTCTACACTATGGATTAGTATAATTGGTCATCAATTTCAAGGATTGAAAGAACCCGAATGGGTACATGTTGATGATGATTTTCATTATCTTGGCTCAATGCCATACAAATTTCTAATTGATACTCAATTTGCAGAAAATTTGTCAAATTCTGCAAAGTCTCGTGGTTTAGAATCAAGAACTGTAGCATACCATGGATTCCCAATAGATACAGGATCCGTAGTAGCATTATCCCTCCTAAATCCAGATAATAGATTACCCTCAAGTATTTGTTCAAGTAATATTTATTCAAATCGTGGAGAAACTATTGTCTTAGGAAAATCAGCTAATGATGCGATTAAAAAGTCTGGGAAAAAAGTAGCAGTAGTTGTTGTAAGCTCTCTATCAAATAGAATGTTTACAGACAAAATAGAACCTCATGAAGATAAAATTCATTCTCAAAAAGATGATGAGTGGAATCAAAAAATTCTAGAATTTTTAGGAGAAGGTAGATTAGAAGATGTAAGCCAATTATCTAGGCAAATTCATCAACAAATTCGTGTTCAGAAAGTTGTTGCATTCAAGCCAATGTGGTGGTTGGCAGGAGTTATGGGGCAACATAACAATTTTGCAGGCAAAGTACATGCATATGAATCAATACATGGTGCTGGATGTGCAGTTGTTTCTCTAATCCCAAAATCGGATGAAGTTGGAAATAAGGAATATGATGAAGATGATGTTGAACTATATCATGGTGATCGAAATGTTCTGGATACAATAAAAGTAGAAACTAATGAAACTAAATTACAATTTGAAAAAGAAGAAAACAGTATTGAAGAAAATATTTCCGAAGAAGGTCGGTTCTCAACCACTCGTGCCCCAAAACCAGTAGGTGCTTATCCTCATGCAAGGAAAGTGGGAGATTTGCTATATCTTTCAGGAGTTGGCCCACGTCAACCAGTTTCAAATGCAATACCAGGGGGTCCTGTTAAAGATTCTTCAGGGAAAAAATTAGATTATGACATTAGAGCCCAAACAATAGCTTGTATTGAAAATATTAAACGAATCCTTGAAGATTCTGGTTCAAGTATTGAAAATGTTGTTGATGTCACTTCATTCCTTATTGACATGGATAGAGACTTTACAGATTATAATTCAGTATATGCAGAATATTTTGAAAAAATACAACCAACAAGAACGACATTAGAAATTAATGCATTACCAACACCTATCGCCGTGGAAATGAAAGTAATAGCAAAAATAGGTCCTTAATACAAATTACAATAGTAAGGTTAACATCAGTCTTTTTTTTGGACGATTTAATGAAAGGTTTCACTCCTAAAGACTTAATTGGAATTGTATTGCAACCTATTGAAAAGGTAGCAGACACATTGGAAAGAAAACTTGGTCTTTTTTCAGTAGTAATTATCTCATTATCTGCAATGCTTGGTTCAGGATTATTTGTATTACCTGCATTAGCAATGCTAGAAATGGGGGGAGGAACAAATCCTGTAGGTGGTATTTGGTTAGCCTATCTATTTGCAGCATTAATCGTACTACCTGGGGCTCTTTCTAAAAGTGAACTCGCAACTGCAATGCCTTCTTCTGGTGGCTCTTACGTCTATGTCGAACGAACATTTGGACCACTCATTGGAACAATATCGGGGCTAGGGCTCTGGGCGAACTTTATGCTCAAATCGGCTTTTGCTCTAATCGGATTCAAAGCCTACCTTTGGGTATTAGAAGGATTATTTAATGTCGAAATTGATAATTATGTGGATAGAATTGCATTAGTTCTCCTTTTTTTGATTACAATCATCAACATATTAGGCCTTAAAAAAATTAAAAAGGTCCAAATTCCAATCGTTTTAACATCGGTTATATTTCTCTTTATGCTCTGCATATGGGCAATATTTACTATGGATTTGAAATGGGAATCTGTATTCGCTAGAGACGCTTTTGGTTCTGGCTTGGAATCTATCGCTGGAACAGCAGCCTTTGTATTCGTTGCTTATGCGGGGGTAACAAAAATTGCCGCAGTTGGGGGTGAAATTAAAAACCCTGGAAAAAATATGCCTTATGGAATTCTTCTATCTTTACTAATCAGTTGTTTACTTTATGTAATTATTTCAATTGTCATGGTAGCTACAATTGAGCCTTCTAAATTTATGGAAAGTGGAATGCCAAGGGAAGATCCCATCTATATTTTTGCAAATGCAGTTGGTGGAAAATATATCGGATTGGTAGCCTCTTTTCTAGCAATAATAACCATGACTTCAATGGCACTTGCTGGGATTATGGCTTCATCCAGATTCCCATTTGCAATGGCCAGAGACAATTTACTTCCAGAAGCCATAGAAAATGTACACCCGAAATATGATACACCACACCTTTCAATTATTATTACAGGATTGGCAATGGCTGCAACACTCACTTTCCTTCCCGTTAAAGATATAGCAAAACTTGCTTCTGGTTTTAAAATCATGATTTTTATTGTAATTAACTGCTGTGTAATTGTTCTAAGAACAGCATCTAAATCTCATTCATGGTATAATCCTAAATGGAAATCTCCAATGTTTCCTTACATTCAAATTTTTGGCATTATAGTTAGTTCATGGATGTTAATATTAATGGGTGAAAAAGCATTGATTGGTGCATTAGTAGCAATTATTATCGGCGTCATCCTTTACAAATCATATGGTGAAAAATATAACAAACCAGAAATAACGCCTTGGGAAACGTTTAGACTAATGTTAAAAAACCCTGATGAAGCAGAGAAAAGAAGATTTTATGCAGCATTTCATGCCGCCGATACAAAACGAAATAACCATCTAAACCTTCAGGAATTTATTTCAGCAATGGAAGCATTAGAACTAAATGATGATGGGCATGATGCTTTAAGAGAGTATTTCCATATAGCAGATAAAAACAATGACGGGGTTGTTGACATAGATGAATTTCTAGAACATTTAGAACAAATTGAACCTTGATTTAGTAAATTACTCAATCGAGGCATTCAAACCAAAGAAGATAATCGCAAGGCCTAGAGCGGCCTATGTCAATTAAATCAGATGTGCGAAAAATCACCACTAATACATTACAACAAATGAAGCAGAATGGTGAAAAGATATCTATGTTAACTGCATATGATTTTTCATTAGCAAGAATTGTTGATTCCGCAGGAGTAGAAGTCATACTTGTAGGTGATTCAGCATCAAATGTAATTGCTGGACATGAAACTACTCTTCCAATAACATTGGATCAAATGATATATCATGGGGCCTCAGTCGTTAGAGGAACTTCGAGAGCATTGATTGTTGTTGATTTGCCATTTGGTTCTTATCAAGGAAATTCTAGAGAAGCATTAAATTCTGCAATACGCATTATGAAGGAAACAGGAGCCCATGCCGTAAAATTAGAAGGCGGAGAAGAAATTATTGAATCTGTTGAAAGAATCTTATCTGCTGGTATTCCGGTAATGGGACACCTAGGATTAACCCCACAATCAATATACAAATTCGGAACATATACTGTTAGAGCCAAAGAAGAGGTAGAAGCAAAAAAATTAATTGAAGATGCCAAATTACTTGAAAAAACAGGATGTTTTTCACTTGTTCTTGAAAAAATACCTTCAAAATTAGCTAAAACTGTTTCAAATGAAATATCTATCCCCACTATTGGTATTGGTGCAGGACCTGATGTAGATGGCCAAGTTTTAGTATTGCATGATTTACTTGGAATTACACATGAATTTAATCCAAGGTTTTTGCGTAGATATCTAAATTTACATGAGCAAATATCTGATGCGATTTCAAAATATGTTTCAGATGTGAAATCAGTAAATTTCCCAAATGAAAATGAAAGTTACGACTAATCCCAATCTAAATCTTCCTCATCTATTGGATCAAATTTTGGATTATTCACCTTAGATTCAACTTGTTTTGAATCAGAAGTTCCCAGTAAATTCATTGCATTACCTAATTTCTCATCTTCAGTTTCTATTTTCTTAACAACTGGTTGTTGTTGAGGAACTGGTTGTTGAATGAGTTGAGGAGATAAAGGAAGAGGTAATGGAGGAAGAGGTAATGGAGGAAGAGGTAAAGGTTTCAAAGGAAATGGAGATACTGCTGGAATAAATGAACCTACATCTGGTGCCACTTTTGGTTTAGACAAATTAGGTAATTCCTCAAATTCTTCATATTCTTCCCTTGAACGTTGAATCATCATAAATAACAATACAGATATTATAATCATTAAAATTAAAGATGCAGAAATTATTACAGTTTGTGTATCTTCAAAAAGTCCCCACAAAATTGTATTTTCTACCTGTAAATAAAACGTCTCTTGAAATCCAAAACAACCCACCTCTATTGTGGCAGATCCAGCATCTTCTAATTTCAGATATAATTGTTCATTATCCCTAATTACTTTTCCAATTTCTGAAGTAACTATTGCAGAATTTGCATCACAAACCGATACAACATTTTCAGAATCATCGACTGCAGAAATTAATAATCTAACCGTATGTCCTTGTTTTAATTCTCCATCATATCCAATTCTAAGTTTTGTAATATCTCCTGGCTTTATTTCAATTACAATTTGTTCAACCAATCCTAAACCTGAATACTCCATTATTACAAAACCACTTACATCTCCTGGTTTAAAATCATAATATCCTATACCACTGCTACTAGGGCTCATATCCCCAGTTCCATTTGTTAAAGTCCAATTCACATTTAAAGCAAATCTATTACCAAACTGATCTTCTCCTTCTGTAAGTAATTCTATTGTTTGACCACTTTTTACTACTAATGAATTTGATTCTATTTCGGTGACAACAATACGAACTGCTTCACCATGTATAAAATCACATATTATTGAAGCACTACCGCCCTCTGATGTGACTTGTATTTCATATAAACCAATTACATCTGGTGAAAAAATGTAATTACTATCCTCTAAAGCCCCAGTACTAATTTGTCCATTAATCGTCCAAACCATCTCAACATTTGGTATCAAATTGCCTGCTGAATCTATTGCTCGAGGATTCAAATCAAGTACTTCATCTACAGTAAATGTCAAACCATGACCATTTAACAATATTTGATTTAATTCTCCTGCAGATACTAACACATCATACTCTGCTGCAAAAAATTGTCCTGTTTCAGAATATGTATATTCTGCTAAAATTTTCCAAGCACCCATCGTATGACCATTGAATATTGCCATATCTCCCATATCAGTAAGCCATTCAGATGCTTCGGAATGATATGTGCTCCAATTACTAGTCACAGGCCATTCATTACCATCAGTATCAACCAA
>CAZMJH010000086.1:0-5526 GCA_964566595.1 uncultured Candidatus Poseidoniales archaeon | reverse complement strand
AATTTTTGTTTCCAATACAAAGGTTGGGGAAATAGGTGAAATAGATCCTCACATATCCAAAAATTTTGAATTAAATGTGCCAATGCATGGCGTTGAACTTTACATTGATGTTTTAAGAAAACTCGTACAAGACCCTGTTCATTGAACTTCAAGTGAAAAATAGTTTAGAGGATGGGTCCCTAGGAAGGTATGTGAGCCGAATTACAATAATGGTAATATTGTTACTTTCCATTGCAATAATACCGTGTAAGAGTCATGCAGAAAATACTTCAGAAGAACTTGAAATAACCTGGGAAAATTCTGGTGAAATTACTTTTGTAGTTCCTTCAAATCAAATGTTTCAATTTGGAATAGGAATAACTAGTGCATCAGCAAATCAACAAATAATTAATTTAGAAATATTAGGAGAAACCACTTGGGGTGTTGAAGAAAATATTACATTCACAATACATTATAATGATACAATTTTTTTACCTGGGGAGGGGGATGCTTTTATGCTACACTCTGGTAACTTTGCAAACATAACAGTAGGTGTTTTTATTCCTCCGGTGATAAATGGTTATCCACTTGCAGAAACAACATACCCATTTCAATTAAAATTATCAAATTCAACTGGCGCTTTTAGTACATGGAATTACTCAGTATCCATATTACCAAAATATTCTATTGTTATTGATGAGATAATAGAATACTCTGAAATTAATCCTTCTGGAACAGTAACACATCAAATTGAAATTCGTAATACAGGTAATATTCACACTCAATTTGAATCTGAAATTTCACCATTAAATGAAGAAGGAAATATCATTCTTACAAATGAAAGTAATAGATTTGAAAAATCAGGATGGAATGCTACACTTTCTGGTTGGATTGATGCAATGTCTTTAGCACCTAATGAAAGTAATATATTCAAAATAACAGTGAATGCTCCATATTCGCCTTCTGGAAACTTATCCATATTAGTACACATAAGATCTCTTCAAGGAGGACTCAGTGAAGATATTTACTTGAATTCCTCAATTTTTATTGAAAAAGGTGCTCACTTGCAATTTACAAATAACGAATGTGAAGATTTTGTTACAGAGAAAAAATGTGTATTAAACCTCAAAATACAAAATACCGGAAATTACATAGATACTCTTCATGAAACAAATTGTACTACTAGCTCAGATTTTATTGGCTTTAATACAATAAATTCGATTTTTGAAAATAATGCCCCTAATTTCATAAAAATAACAGAATATAATCAAGATATTATTCTGGAACCCAATGATGTTTTTGAAGTAGAATTTGAAATTATATTTCAACCATCTGCATTAGGAGTTAATGCAGGAACAATTGGAACAGTAATCTGTAATTACTATTCAGATGAATTAAATATTTCAGATACATCTGAATTAGAAATTACAATTGCAGATTTTCACAATATTGAATATGATTTAAATCCCAATAGTTGGACAGAAGGAAATAAATTATACCTGTCATTAGAAATAGAAAATAAAGGGAATATTCCAGAAAGTTTTGCAATAAGCATCAGTGTTAGCCATGACGGAAATCATAGTCTTTTACTTCCCATGAATGCTATTTATGATGAAAATTCTTCGAGAATAAGAAGTTATGAATTATTAGATATTCAACCGTTTGAAGGTTTTAACATCACGGGGTGGATGTATTTACCCGAGTCTGTAGTAGAAGATCAATTAGTTTCAATTTCAATAGATGCAACAACTCATTCAAGTTCATTTACAAAAACATTGAAAAAAGAAATTACAATTAAAGGAAAAGGGATTGATGAAATTTCTGAAAATACAACTCAAGAACAAATTTTATTTTACAAATTAAGAAACTCTTTCAACGCCTATGGTTATTCCATAATAGCAATAATTATTGCAACTATTATGATTTATCAAGCATTAAAAATTAGATCACAACGTAACACTCAAAAAAACAAAGGTGTAACACAAAATAATAAAGAATGGATGTCCACATTCTTTGTAAAAAATAAAAATAAAGAAAATTTAGATTCTCCTTCCATTAGTAAAGCAGAATTTAAACAAATGTTTTCTGAAAAAGGAGGAGATAAACAAATTCCAATAATTCCACTTCAAGAGAAAGGTATTCTAAAAAAAGCATCTGACACCATAGATAAGTCAGATAAAAAACAATCAGAAGAAGAACTTGACCTACTTGTTGAAGATTTATTAGATGATATGAATATAAAAGATTCAGAATTTGATTACTAGGTTTTAATATGATCCACATAGGTGTTGATGAGGCTGGAAGAGGACCGATGATTGGCCCATTGGTAGTAGCAGCAATTGGTATTCCAGAACAAGATTTAGATATTCTTGCTGAAAAAAATATTACCGATTCTAAAAAATTAAATCCAACTAAAC
The DNA here is from genome assembly GCA_964566595.1 of uncultured Candidatus Poseidoniales archaeon. Taxonomy (GTDB): domain Archaea; phylum Thermoplasmatota; class Poseidoniia; order Poseidoniales; family Poseidoniaceae; genus MGIIa-I. The sequence goes on along the minus strand of CAZMJH010000086.1, from coordinate 3,130 downwards.
GTAAATTAGCATACGAATTAATAGAAAAAAATTGTGATGAACGAGGATGGAAAAAAGACATTACAATTTGTAATCCAATAGATATAGATTTAGCAATTGAAATAAGTAATTTAAATATTCTTGAAACAGAACTTTTTGCTGAAACAATAAATAATTTAAATATTGATAAAAGTAAAGGTGGAAAAATGATACTAGATGCCTGTGATGTTAATGAAAAAAGATTTGGAGATAAGGTTTCAGCATTAGTAAAAGAATGGCCTTGGAATCAATGGGATTTGATTAGTATTCATCGTGCTGATAGTATTCATCGGGTTGTTGGTGCAGCAAGTATTGTTGCAAAAGTTACGCGTGACAAAATAATTCAAGACATAGAAAAAGAAACAGGAATTAAAATAGGTTCGGGGTATCCCTCTGATTCTATTAGTAAAACAGCTTTACATGAATTATGTAAAAACGATTCGCCCTCAGAACATTTAAGATGGAATTGGGCAAGTATTCGTAATTATTGGAATGAATTCAAAGGTAGCAACCCTCCTAAAAGAGACTTTACAAATGTCACACGAAATTCTTCAATACAGCACCGATTAAGCGATTATTGAATTTGACAAGCGTCCATTTGAAGAATAAGAGCCATCTCGTACCCTCAATGTCTTGGACGCCTAATTCAGATTTGCAAGGAAAAATATACTATCTTGCGGTTCAAAATTCTCTTCAATATGAAGGAAAAGGACAAACTTCTTCAGTAATGGGTAAAGTTATGGGGACGTTTCCTGAAATAAGGCAATATGCCAAAGAATTAACTGACATTATCAAAAAATCTGTAGATGAAGCAAATCAACTTGCTAGTACGCATGGACTTACACATTTAAAAGAAATTCTTGAAGTAAATGCACCACACTTACTTGAAAGAAAAGTCAAAGAAAAAAGAGTAGGGTTGCCTGAATTAAAAAATGCAATCAATGGAGAAGTAATCTTACGTTTCGCACCAAATCCAAATGGCCCTCTTTCTTTTGGACATTCACGTGGAATTATAATAAATAGCGAATACGCAAAAAGATATAATGGAAAATGGATTTTAAGATTTGATGATACAGATACTGTAAGAAAGCCCCCCATGCCTGAAGCTTATAACCTAATACAAGAGGAGGTAGAATGGCTAACGGGAAAATCAGCAGATAAAGTAATTATCGCATCTGATAGAATTGAGACATACTACAATCATGCATATGAATTAATTGAAAAAGGAGGAGCATACATTTGCACACTTACTGCTGATGAATTCAGAACATATCGTCAAAATAAATCTAATTCGCCAGATCGATCTCGCTCACCTGAAGAAAATATAATTTTATGGGAAAAAATGCTAAGGGGTGAATTTTTACCAGGTGAAGCCGTTGTTAGAATCAAAACAGATATGACATTACCAAACCCTGCATTAAGAGATTGGCCGGCACTAAGAATTCAAGATACTGAAACAAATCCTCATCCAAGGAAGGATATTAATTCAAAATACAAAGTATGGCCATTATTAGATTTCCAAAGTGGGATAGATGATCATTTAGAAGGAGTAACTCATATCATCAGAGGTAAAGATTTGATGGATTCAACTAGAAAACAAACACTACTGTATGAATATTTTAATTGGGACTATCCAGAAACTATCTATTGGGGGCGAGTGAAAATTCATGAATTTGGAGGATTTTCTACTTCGAACATGAAGAATGATATTGCTGAAGGAAAATACACAGGATGGGATGATTCAAGGCTTCCAACAATTGCAAGCATGAGAAAAAGGGGGTTTTCTCCTGAAGGTTTACGAAATTTCTGGATTGAATTGGCATTAACTCAAAAAGATATTTCAGCATCGATGGCAACAATATATTCTCATAACGTGAAAATTATTGATGCAACCACACCAAGACTCTTCTTTGTACGCAATCCTATAGCTATCAACCTAACAAAAGATAATCAGGACATTCCTCCTACTTTCAAAAGTCAACTACACCCAGAAAATGCATCAATGGGCAATAGAATTTGGAATTTATCAAAAGATAGTATGAAAATTTACATTGAAAAAGAAGATTTAGAATTAGCCCAGAAAAATAATAATAAAATAAGACTGAAAGATTTTGCTGATATAATCATTGAAAATGATGTTGCATCAATTATTAGTATTAATCCAAATGAAAAATTACCAATAATTCATTGGTTAGATTCCAATAATTCTGAAAAAGCAACCCTTGAAACTACTAACGAAAATAATTTAGAAATAATTGATGGTTTCTTAGAAACTTCACCAATAACAAGTACTGAACAAATATTACAATTAGAGCGCATAGGCTACGCTAAATTAGACAATAAAAACAAATTAATCTTTCTTCACGATTAATTTGAAAGTGCTTCCCGATAATCGTTTGGACTGAAATATCCCGCAAAACCACCATTGCCATCAATTGCAACAACTGCATGTGGTTTTCTTGCATTCATTTCAGCTACAATTTCAGAAACTTCTGTATCAAGACCTACTTCCATAATATCTGTATTCATATGGCCTCCGCACGTTTCATTATGGCAATCTAAACCTTCTGAAACTGCACGCAAGATTTGTGCGTCTGCTAGTACTCCCTTTGGCTTTTTATCATCGCCTAAAATGATTAAAACACCACGTGGAAGTGATAATAATTTCTTAGTTGCCTCAACCAAAGATGTGTCTGGTGAGGTTGTATCGTGTTCATCTGTAAGAACAAGTTCGGATACCTTCATTCAAATCCCCTTAACCTGTCTCAACAAGAATGGTATTATGAACCTTGTCAAAGACTTGTTCATAATTCAGTAAGGTTGAAACGGGGCAACTTCTAGGGTAGACCATGGCAATAGAGCGATTATTGAGTGGATCTATTCAAGAACGTATCGAAGAAATACTACGACCAGAAGATCTTGTTATGGAAGCCGCAAGAGATTTAGTAAAAGATGAAATAAAAGGTTACATACGCCAAAAAATAGATGATGATCCTGAACTTAAAGAGGATTTGAAAAATACTATCAGTAATTATTTTGAAGCAAAGGCACGTTCAGCATTTGCAGAAGTAAAAGCAAGTCGTTCAGCACTTAAATTAGGTATGAATTTACT
>CAZMJH010000085.1:0-5541 GCA_964566595.1 uncultured Candidatus Poseidoniales archaeon | reverse complement strand
GTTTTCAAAAATCATATAATATCGATACATTAAGCCGTAGGCATTGTATAGTTCTTTATTTAAGGTTACAATATGCAAAGACAAGATAGGGTAACGATTGCTATTTTTCTTATATTTTGCATTATGATTAGCCCCTTAACTTCAATCGCATATGCTAATCAAGAGGATTCGCTAACTTCAACAATACATTCTAATTGGCTTGGTGATGAAAATCATGGATATATTGTTAAATTTAATAGGGCTCCTACTGCTGAAGAATTAGGAGAAATTAGAATTAATGCATTCCATCAAATGTCTCAAGGAATTGAGAATGAAACCAACTATAGTTGGGGTAATGGCCTTGGAATTTCAGAAGTAAATGAATATTTAATCATTTTACCATATGGAATATCTTATGGAGACCAAATAGGCATTCAAGTTTTTGTTAATGAAACTCTCATTGCTACTAGGGATTTTAAACCAGTAATTTGGACACAACCATTAGCTGATCATGAAGTCACTTTGTCTACTCATTGGGAATTAGATCAAACTGAATCATCAAGTCAGGGTGAAGATAATTATGTATTAATTTTTGAAGGGCAAGGTTGGCAAAAGAGGATAGGTACAATTTTAGAAGCAAATGAATTAGGTAACGGTTCACTTCTCCTTAATGAATCTACAAATAGTGGAAATGTTCTTTTCAATTTAAATTTGGATTCTGTATGGAGAAATGAGACAACAATCAATGGAATCTTAACAGATAGTGAGTTTGAAATGAAAGGTAATGGAAGTCTTAGTTTGTATGACAATATGGAAGGGGAAATGTATGTTAATATCACTGTACTAAATGCTTTAATAAATCGTTCAATGTATTCTGGAATAATCTCTGAAAATTTTTCAATTGATGGTTTTGGTGAATTAAATATGCATCAAGAAGAAGAAGATTCTACAACAGATATGCATGGAATCGTCTCCCTTTTCAAATTAGAATATTATGATGTTAATGGTGTCAGAATTAAAAATTATAATGACATTATTGCTACAGCAGAAATGGAACAAATTGAGGGAGACAATCGTATTTATCTTGAGGTTGACGAATTACGTTTTTTTGAAAGTTGGTTGAACGGAGAACGTATTGGTGAACATAATTTAATTAGTGCTCAAGGAACTTTTGATATTTCAGATAATGAAAGAGAGGATAATGGTACTGATGATGAAGAAAACGAAGATGATAGTCAAGGTACAACAATTAATGGCACAATAATTCATTTCGAAACTGAAAGTATTGATGGAATAACTGTAGAAGATTATATGCATGTTGATGGAACAATTAGTGGAGATACCGAAGGATCTTGGGGTTTATTGAGAGAAATTGAAGATGTTGGCCCTAGTGGAAATAGTACTGGTGAAATTTTTACAGTTAATGTGATTCATAATCAAGTATGGTATAATATTACAGGCGCGGCAGGATTTTTCGCAGAAGAGATAGGAGTAGGAGCATATCATAACCAAACGTGGGATTATCAAGTAATGCCTATTGATTGGGAAAATAGAACCATACGTTATGCGTGGAGAACTACGGGAGCATCACCTTCTGAAGGTGAAGAATATCCTGAACGTTCACCAATACAACTTGAACCAGAAGTACCTTCTGCAGAATCTTCACTTGGGAATATAACAATTGGTAGGGAGTCAGGACTTGCACCTGAGTTTTTACTACCTGGAGATATTATAAGATTAGATGATGGTGATTTGTTTAGTTTGTACATAGAAGCCACTCACACAGGACAGATTACAAGAGATGGACACATAATGCCAGTAACACATTGGTCTAGTATTGATCAATCAAATTCAGCGGGGAGTGCTTTTGGTTCTGTAATTAATAATGGTATCTTGTCCGGCCTTTTAGCAGAAGTAACTAGAGAATTAACAATTGATACAGATTTAGGTAGTGCAATATTTTCGGAATATCAAACATTAGAGAGAATACTTTCACCAAGTATAGTTACAGCTGAAGAAAATACTTTACCTCAAATTTTAGATGTATCTTTTAGGGAGGTAATTTTACAGAACGATGCAGGAAATATTGCTCATTTAGAAGTTAAAGTTGAAGATTTAGATTGGAATATTCAATATGTAAAGGTGAGCATGTCTTTAGATGATGACATATTGAGTAATCTTGAATTAAATGATAGAGGATTAGATGGAGATTTAGCAATTCAAGATGATATATGGACAATTCCAATAGTTTGGTCTTCTGCTTCACATGGAGATTTAATTATAGATGTTGAAGTAAGTGATTTATTTGGAATTGTTACAGAATCATGGAATTTGAATGTATCTAATAGAGCGCCAGTATTAGTCGAATCATCTCTGAATGTAACACAAACAGCTCGTTTATCAAGTGTCAGTATTAGTGCAAAAGCTACAGATGCGAATGGTATTGGCAATATTTCAGTAGATTTAAGGTTAGATGGTGGAGATTTATTTGTGTTAACAAAGGATTCTGATACTGATTTTTGGCAAGGAGAATTTAATATTCCAAATTCAGTAATCCCTGGAAGTTTTGTAATACCCTTATTATTAGAGGATTCAGATGGAGCAAATATAATTGTTAATGGCCCTACATTATTGATTACTAATGAAGGACCTGTACTTACAAATACAATATTGTCTCCTGAAAAAATTATTTCACCGGAATTGGGTCAAATGTCTGAAGAATATTATACAATCAGTGTTGAAGTTGAAGATTCAGATGGACTAAATGCTGTTCAAATTAAGTTCCATGAATTACTTCCTGCGGATGAAGGTGAAAGTTGGAAATTAATGTATGATGATGGATCTAATGGAGATATTGTTGCAGGCGATGGAGTATATTCAATATCATTCCAAGCACGTCATTTGGCAGATGGATTTGTTGAAATTGAAATTAGAGGATTAGATGTTTATGGCCAAAGTACTATTGTAAAACATAATGTAATTATCGAATCCGGAAATTCAAATATAGGGACAAATCCATCTGAAGGAATTGTGGAATTATTAAGTAATCCAATAGTTATTTTTTCTCTTTTATTTGTATTAGTTGGTGTAGTGGTTGGAGTTATAATTTTCTTGCGTAAAAAAGGAGTTAATTTTGGAGATTTTGGAAACGATTAGTGATGAAATTATTATTTGTTTGCATTGACAATTTCTGCCGACAATCGTTTATACACAGAGTATTTCGGTAAATTACTGCGAGCGTAGTGTAGCGGTTATCACCCGGCGTTGCCAACGCCGGAACCCGAGTTCAAATCTCGGCGCTCGCATCTTCGTCTTTTTAGTAAAGAATTACATTAATGCTTATTAGTAAAATTTCATAGGAATAATATATGCGCAACAACCCCAGATTTCGCACAGCAATTTTATATGCCCTTTTAATGGTATTAATGACACAAGCAACATATTTTAGTAATGTAGAATTTATTGAAGAAATAGATGTTGTAGAAGAGAAGGAAATTAGATTTTCAGCAAGTACAGGAACAGCAGTTCAACTTGCTGTAGGGGATGCACATTCTTGTGCAATTAGTGCTACTGGAACTGTAAAATGCTGGGGCAAAGGATCAGAAGGACAACTTGGAATTGGTAATGTACTTGACATTGGAGATGAATCCGGAGAAATGGGCATGAATTTACCATTTTTAAACTTAGGAACAGGAATAAGTCCTACTTCTTTAGCTCTTGGTGATGAACACACTTGTGCATTATTTGATATTGGCGCAATAAAATGTTGGGGAGATGTGGCAACATTAGGTTTAGGATTTTCAGAAAGTGAAGATGGTTTTGGAGATGGATATTTGGAAACAGGAGATATGTTGCCTTTTCTTTCCTTACCTTCTGGAACGACTGCTACAATGATTGAAGCTGGAGGAACACATACTTGTGCAGTTTTAGATAATGATGATTTAATCTGTTGGGGTGCTAATGATTATGGCCAATTAGGCATGGGTAATACGTCAGATTTAGGAGATGATGTAAGTGAAGTTGGAGATAACTTTGCAACAGTTGAACTTCCACCTGGAAGAAATGTTTCACAATTAGCATTAGGTAACACACATACATGTGTGATTTGGGATGATGGATCAGTATCTTGTTGGGGTAGTAATGACAATGGAGAACTTGGAATTGAAAATACCAATCATATAGGAGATGCTGGTAGTGAGATGGGTTCAAATCTTGGATTTGTATCATTTCCAAATGGGAACACTGCAGAAAACATCACAGCAGGAGATGGCTTTACCTGTGCAATTTTAAATAATTCAAATACAGTTTGTTGGGGAGCTAATCAATTTGGCCAACTTGGAATTGAAAATACTAATGAAATAGGTAATCAAGGTGGTGAAATGGGTAATTCACTTGGAGCAATTGATTTTGGAACATCTAGATATGCTGTTGAAATTGATGCAGGTTCAACAAGTGTTTGTGCAATATTAGATAACGCACAAGTAAAATGTTGGGGACAAAATGATGTAGGCCAATTAGGGTTAGGAGATACATTGAATCGCGGTGATGGGTTTAATGAAATGGGTAATTCTTTATCTTCAGTTAATATTGGAGGTTCTGCAGACCGTATAGAAGTTGGAGATAAATTTGCTTGTATCATCTTAACAACAGATGGAATTAAATGTTGGGGTACAGCCAGTAATGGAAGATTAGGATATGAGGATTTAGCTTTCAAAGGAGATGATGGTTTAGATATGCCGACAGATGATGTTGAATTAAAATTAGATGACACATTTGAAGGTGATGATTGTAATGAATTATTCCCCGCAACCAACCCAAGTATGGAACTTCACCAACTTGATGGATCAACTTCTGAGATTGGTAAATTTAATTCAATGACATTACGTTCTGATGGTTGCCCTGCATTAGCATACACAAGTGGTGATGATAACAGATTGAGATTTGCTACATATGTGAATGGTCTTTGGACAATTGAACTCTTAGGAGATAGTACTGGTGATGTTTTAGATATAAGCATCGTTGTAGATTCTAATGACATCCCTCATATTGTACATTCAGAAGTAGGAGATACTACTGATGAAATTCATTATACTACCAAAGAAAATGGAAGATGGGTTACACTTGCATTAAGCGGAGTTGCAACAAATTTAGAATTACTTCTACATACAGATGACACTTTAGAGATATTATCAGTACTAGCCGATAATAATTTATGGTCTCACAAATGTTCTTCTTCATGTAGTACGGGCCCATCTTGGACATCTAGTCAACATGATGAACTTTCAGCAACAGATAATTTTGATGTCGTAATAGATTCAGAAAATACATTACACATAGTTGGGATTTTTGATGATGGCGATGGAGATTTATTAAATGACTCATTAACATATTATCACATTCTTTCAGATGGTACTTCTACAAACTTTTCATTAAACTCATCAGCGTTTGGAAATAATGAAAACTCATCAATTGCAATAAGTATTTCTCCTGATGATTCTGTACATATTATTCATGAAACATTTGATTTAGGTTTAATTTATTCATCTTGTTCAGAAAGTTGTA
>CAZMJH010000084.1:0-5640 GCA_964566595.1 uncultured Candidatus Poseidoniales archaeon | reverse complement strand
ATCATATTGTTAGGAGGGTTTTGGGATACAAACTTCACAATCGCAGTTGTCTTTGCAACATCTGCACTATGGTGGTGGGGATTCGGGGCATTGATGTTCAAGTGGACGCCTGAACCCGAAATACACTCTAACATGGAATGGAATGGCGTGTTGGACGCAACAAAAGTCGCATATAGCCAAGTCATCAAAACAGCAATTGAGATTAGAAAATTCAAGGTTCTCGCTTTCTTCTTGCTCGCATATCTACTGTTCTATGACGGTGTCAACACAATCGCCAGTATGGCAAGCGCATTTGGAGAATCTGTATTGAGACTTAATCCCAGTATGAATGTCATGCTATTGTTGACCGTCAACATTGTCGCGATTCCAATGACGTTTGTCTTTGGGAAATTAGCTGAAAAGAAAGGTACGAAATTTGCATTGATGTTAGCACTGCTCATCTACTGTGCAGTCGCAGTAGCAGCAGCCGGGTTTGCACCACTCGAATTAGAAGGAGAAGATGACGCAGAACGCTACGACTTCCAATTTGAGTGGAATGAGGATACGGGTTTGTATGAAATGACAACCCTCTACGATCGAGGTTATGAGGGTTGGATTGCCGAAGATTCCGAAGGTGATGCAGTATTTCGCGATGGTTTCCAAGAGCACTTCCCTGAAACAGATTATTCTGTCGAAGCATCTGGAGAAAGTACACTTGGAACTGGATTGATTGTCTGTTTATTTATCTTGGCCGTGGTCGTTCTATTAGGTGGCGGTATCAAGTGGATACAAGAGAAAGAAATGGGATTAATGGGGGTCTTTGCTGCCTTCCTTCTGGTTGGCGTTGGCATCTTTGGTGCGTCGTTCCTTGCAGATCAAGCCACAACAGATGAGGAAGATATCAAGACGATTACCGAAGACGATGCGATTGCGCTTGCTGCTGCCTTTGAGGGTACAGATGACCATCGATTCTCCATCATTATTATTGGAGGAAATGCAAGTGGTTCTGAAGTTGGAGACACGCACCCTACAATGGTCGACCAAGGTGGACCAGTTGATTGGTGGGCCTCAACCATGCGTAGCAAAGTATGGGCTCCACTCGGAATTAGTGTGTCCATGCAATGGATTATCCTTGGACTATTTGTGGGATGTGCTATGGGTTCAGCCGGAGCACAGGCTCGTTCTATGTTCTCAGTATTAACACCAAAAAGTCGTACATCTGAATTCTTCGGTTTCTTTGGATTCCTAGGAAAGTCTGCAGCAATGATTGGCACTGCACTCTATGCTATTGCAAGTACAACATTTGATAGTCGGGTTGCACTATTGTCAATCGTTGTGGTCATTCTTGTGGGTACCTACCTTACCAGTAGAGTCGATATTGAAGAAGGTATACGTGTAGCTGAAGAAGAAGATGCTCGTAATAGTGCTCAAAATGAAGAATAGTAAATTAAAATCATTGAGATGATTTCATGGGTAAAAAATTACGTGGATTTAATTGGATTCAAGTAATTCTTTCCATACTTGTTATGCCATTAGGGTTTATCCTTTGGGGATTAGCTGCCGCACCAGGCATTTTCCTCTTTCAAGAAGTAGCTAATGTAACCATTGATTGGGTAAATTGGCAACAAGCAATTGCTTTGGGAGCAACTCTAGGCATTGGTGCTTTGTTATGGTGCTTAGCAGATTTACTAATGATTGGAATTTTAGGAGTTATAATCAGACCTAATCTTGATGATGCAAAAGCTCCTACTGAAAGTTGGTTAACGATTCGCTGGGCATTTCTTTCTTTATTTCATCGACTTGCATTACCCTCCCTAAAATGGATGGTCCCTTCTTTTGTAGGTACAATCTATTATCGTATGATGGGTTGTAAAATAGGTAAGGGTGCACAAATAAATTCTGCTTATGTAAATGATTGTTTTATGGTAGAAATTGGAGAACGTACAATCATAGGAGGAGATGCTACAGTAAATGGTCATTTATTTGAAAGAGATGGTATCCATCTTTCAAAGGTTAGAATTGGGGCCAAAGTTGTAATTGGATCAAGTGCACAAATTAATCCAGGTTGTACAATAGGAGATGGAGCCGTAGTTGCAAGTCATGCTGTACTTCCAAAATTCACCAATATACCTAAAGGGGAAGTTTGGGGAGGGGTACCAGCAAAATTCATAAAAAAAATTAATTGAATACAATTACTCTTCTTCGGCTAATTCTGCAGCTCTTGCTTCAATGGCTTCAGCCATACGTTCTTCAATAGCACGTTGCATATGCTGAGATTGCCTTTCAGCTTCAACAGCCTTTTCTATCATAGTATATCTGTCCTTAATTGCTTTATTCAAATCTTCAAATAATGCCATATGATTAACATACCAATCATCTCTAGACTTTAATTCTGTAACTGCAAGTCGTAAATCATTATCAAGTTCTTCTGAAATTCCAAATACCTTCGCTAAACGATTCTTTTCTCGGATATATTTTTCTTCCATTTTTTCCAATTCTGGCTCTAAAAATTCTACTTGTTTTCCTGCCTTAGCGCCACGCATTTCTATTTCTCGTAAACGATTGTCCTTTTCTGTTAAAAGGGCTTCAATTCCCTCTTTTTCTATTTCTCTATCTACAATTTCTTTTTCAAGAACTTCAATTTCTGCTTTAAGTGTGGTAATTTCCTGTTCTTGTGTTGCAAATGCATCATATACTTTGAGTACCCTTTCGGTCTCTTGTTTAAGTGCTTCTTCTAATTCTTTAATCCTTAATTCTGGTGTAATTGTACCAGTTGTTGTCTCTTCAGTCATCCACTATCCCTCTGAGTCTCTGAACACCCCAACAGTTCGACCATAATAACTGCGACGCTTAACTAATCAACTAATTTGCATTATCTTGAGAATTTAAAATCAATCCAATTTGGCTTTCTAATGGACCACATAACTTGATTTTTCCTGAATAATAGGGGCAACTATCGCAAATTTCTGCATTTTCTGCTGGTTGACGTTGAATTTCTGAAATTTCAACTTGTCCTGAAGAAGATTTTACTATCCATTTTAATAAATGATTAAGCCTTATTTGTTGCTGTTTTTGTTCTGAATCTTTCCAAGAAATTAACCTTCCTGAAGCTGAAACATAAATAGAAGGCGGTAAAATTTCCCTATCTTCTTGAATCATATTCAGCACATGATTATACAATGCTAATTGTAAACTATGATTATGTAAAATTTCTATTTCGGGTTCACTCAAAACAAATCTATTTTCATTATCTTCAACGGGAATTTGTAATTGTGTTCCATCTAAATTATCTGATGGATTAAATCCATGCAAACTTCCTTCTGTTTTGATATCAACGGCCATTAAATATCGATTATTAGATTCATCAGATAATGCAAGTACTAGATCAATTCTACCTGAAAATGAAATCATAGATCTTTCTATTTCTGCTGTTTTTCTAACTCCAAAAGGAGTCCATAATTCAATAGATAGATTTTCAGAATCTATTGGAATTTTACATTCAAACGGCATTTCAGTCAATAATCCATCTACTTTTAAACCATCTACAACCTGTCCAGAACATAATTTTCCTAGAGGACCCTCTTCAAGTAACTGAGCTAATATTTTCAGTCGTTCGGTTGTTATTTTTTCATCTGCTTCTATTGGTAATAATTCGGTAATTATTTCTGAAATAACATCATTATTGAGTAATTGTGTTGCTTGTTTTCTAGTCCAAGTTAATGGTAAATCAGAATTATTCCCATTAGATGGATTGCCGATACCTACTTCTACTAATCTATGAAATAATGTACCAAAATCAGCAGGATTGGGAAATTTACTATTTTCAAAATATTTATTCTCTTTAGAATAAGGCAATAATGACTCTGAAGCAAAACCCAGATTCGAACTTAACCAATGTCTTCGTTTACAACTTCCAGCAGCATCTAATTTATGCGGCGCTAATTTTAATGCCATTTTACGAGTAATTGGTTCTACAATGTTTAACACATCTAATTGTTCTCCTTCCAATAATTTTTGTTCTTGTTTTGCTTTAAAATATGGTGTGTTATTTATCACAACATCTGAAAAGCAATCAAGCGAGTGGAAAATTGTTATTGATTTAAGCCCTTTATCAAAATATGAGTTGTGAAATAATTGCGCGGGATGTAATTCTAATTCCGTTTTTTCTTCTGGTTTAAGCCATGGAGATTTTTCAGAACTAGATGAATTAAATGCTAAACCTGTAAATATCATTTCACCAAGAGAAGGATTTTCTTGCTTTGGAAATTTCATTTTTATTTTATTCTTTCCAAGTAATTTTGCAGATTCTTTAGAGCCCACCAAAATAAGATGTTGCTCTACTCTTGTTAATGCAACATAAAGCAATCTTCGATATTCTGCCTGTATTTGTGATTTTGTCAATAATTTTGCTAATTGCCAAGTTCCACTTTCAATGCCTTCTTTACTAGACCAAGGTTTTAATTGTGAAGCCATTAATTCTGGAGTTACTACTAATCTTTTACGAGTTATATTATTCAATGAATGATGTGAATCATTAAATAAACCACACAATACTACTACTTTGCTTTGCAATCCTTTTGCTGCATGTATTGTCATTACTCTAATTGCTCCTGAAAGTGGCAGTGTTTTTACTGGTAATTCACCACCATCTTCCCTTAAATCTTCCAAAGCAGACATTAATAACATCCCTGAACCACCAACTTGAGTAAATATCTCACTAACTATTGAAATGAATTGTTCAGCTAATTGACGTTGTTCTGAAAGTGGAAAAATTGTTAAAATATCTGAAAAATCAAGTGTTTCTTCTAGCAATGTAATAAAATCTCTAGAACGGGATAAATTCGCCCAACGCAAATACATTTGTTTATTTGGATTATCTTCAACAAAATCCAAAAGTAACTCAAACATATTTTGATTAGATGTTGATTTTTTAATTAATTTATGAAGTTGGGAATCAGTAAAACATACTAATTCAGATCTTAACAATGCCGCCATAATACTAGGGTTGGTAGGGTTTACTGCAGCATTAAGAAGATTATACAATACTTGAACGATTGGCTGGTTTAGTAAACCATTTTGCCGATCAACTATGGCAGGTATACCCCAATTGCTTAATCGAGCCATTAAATCATCTATGTGCGTCCTTTTTTGTACAAGTATCATAATATCTTCAGGAACTATTTTTTCATCAGCAGGAAGTTTTACCCATTCTTGTTTTTCATCATCTCCACTAAGAATTCTATGATCATATCCATGTATTAATGAATGTAATCTTGCTGCTAACAATTCATGTTCTCTTTCATAAGGTTTAGAACGATTACTTTTGATGAAAGGATCTAAAGGTATAGATAAATCATTGATTTTCAGATTTTCGTTTTCGGAGAGTACTGGTGCTATCCACTCTATTTTTCCTTCTTCATTTTCTAATTCTTTTGATGGTTGTAATGATTGTGCTCTAGCATGCCAATTTCCACTAATAAAATCATATTTTTCGGAAAATAAATCTTCAAAAATTTCATTTAATGTCAATAATAATTTGCCATTTGTTCTATAATTAGTGGATAGTTGAAGATAACCATGTTGGCGTTCTAATTGTATTTCAGAATCCAATATCTCATCATTATCTCCTAATGAAAATGTCAAAATGTTTTCGTTACTTCC
>CAZMJH010000083.1:0-5726 GCA_964566595.1 uncultured Candidatus Poseidoniales archaeon | reverse complement strand
ATAGAAAAAACTTGGAATGGTAATGATGAAGAAGTTACATGGCCGGTTGTGGTTAAAAATACCGGGCAATTTAATGAATCCATTAATCTTGATGTTAATTCTAATACGGAAGATGGAGGTTTTGGATGTGATGACAATAATTTCCAATATGAAATTGATCCTAATCAAGTTAGTCTCGATAGTGGAGATGAAGAAACTGTTACAGTTACAGTACGTGGAATGGATGATGCTGAAACGGCCTTGAATGCCTGTTTAATCGTAGATGCAGTTGTAACAAATGCAGCACCGGGTACTGATGAAGAAAATACCACTGATGAATTGGAATTAGAATTAGAAATTCCTGAAATTAAAGAATGTTCTTTTACAAGTTCATCAATAAGTGTTGATGCATCTCCATTTGTTTCTAAAAGTGCTAGGTTTAAGGTAAATAATGAAGGAAATACTGATTTCCCTGTTATCATTACTACAGCAGGAAGTAAAAATTCATGGGTCAAAGATATAGCAGATTTAGAAGATGGAAATGAACATGGAGATCTAGAATTAGAAAGTTCATATATTTTTGATGTATTTGTAGAACCAGATAATTCGGCAAGTGCAGGAACAACTCATTCAATTACAATCAGAATTAATGAAAAAGTAGGAGGTAGTAGTGGAGGAGTAATTTGTTCAGCTACTCTTGAAGTAACTGTAGGCATATACCGTGATGGAGAAATAGAGTTTATTGGTACTGTTCCTGCAATAGATCCTGGAAGCACTGGTTCAGCACAAATATCTATCACTAACCTAGGAAATGGACCTGGTAATTTCAATCTTTTAATAACTGCAGATGAACCTGCAGGTTGGAGTTCAACTTTTTATGGAGGGGAGCATGAAGGTGAAAATTCTGACATTAGTATAGATGACATTCAAGTTGAAGAAAGTCAAAGTATTACTGTTTATCTAAATATATCAGTACCACTTAATGCTTTAGCGGATGAGGCTGTAGTATATACTGTAACGTTATGGTCAAACTCAAATGGCGAAACATTCGATGAAGATACGACTGCTATTTCAGTAGCTGAAAGACATGGAATAGATATTGGAGTGACAATTAATACTCAATCTGGAAAAGACGGAGCGACTATATCTTATCCATTTACAGTTACAAATGATGGGAATGTGGCTGATAATTATAATCTAGCTGTATCAAAAAATTCGTGTACAAGTAGTGATGGGGGAAATACTGATTGGGATGTTCATTTCTTTGAAGATATTCCAAATGGTATTGAAATAAATGTAATAAATATTGCAGCTCAAACCACTGCCAATCTTATTGTAAAAGTTACAATTGATGGTGGAGAAAAAAGCCAATGTCGCACAACAATACAAATTCTCAATACAGCTGATCAAATAAATTTACAAAAAACTTTCAATGTTACTACAACGAGTTCAAACTTGATTTTTAGAATGAATGCCTTCTTCGATAATCCTGGAGATAATCCAAATCAAATGGAAATTACACAACCTCCTGGAGGTTCAGCCGAATTTATATTTTGGATTCAAAATGATGGAGTATTTTATGGAAATCCGCAAGAAGATAATGCAATTATAACCATAAGAAGTATTGATGGAGTTGCTCACGAACTATATGTTGATAAAAATGGTATCATATATGATGGTACAGAATCAATACCTGTGCCTATGAAGTATGTGTTAAGGGATATTTCAACAGGAGAATATGCCACAGATTCTGAAGGGGCTATTCTTGAATTTTTAGATATGGATGATGCCAATACAACTTGGCTAGCCGGAGGGCTATCAGAGACCCATGAAATTATGTTATTCGCCCTTCAAGTAACAATCACACTCAATATTGATGAAGAGGTTGAAGATGGTGGCGGAGGAACAGTGTATGTTGATGTAAGATCTGAACATAATGCTGAAGATGTAAAAACATTAGAAATTATCTTGGAAATTGAAACTATTCATGATTTGAGAATAGAAATCGTAGGTGACGATACACAAAATATTGAATATCCAGATAATGCATATTTTGAATTGAGAATATACAATGATGGGAATACAAATGAACATGTTGTTGTTATGATTTCTGAAGGACTTCGAGGCTGGATACCTTTGGTGCCTGACAGCGATGATAGTGATTTTACACTAGCTCCTGGTGACTTTAGATTGATTACAATTAAAGTTGAGCCCCCAGAATCTACATTGAGTGATGAATTTGAATTTACTGTAAGCGTACAACCCAAAGATACATCTGGCATGATTGGTAGAAAAAATGTTGAATTAAACATAATTGGTGAAGAAGGAGGCGGTTTCTTACCCTCTTTAAGTCTAATTTCAATAATATCTTGTATCACAATTGCATCAGTAATTAGTTTATATTTTCAAAGAAGAAAAACAGAAATATAATGCTAAAGTTTTCTTAATTTGATTTTATCTAAAACTATATGCTTATTTCCTGTCTTAAAGTCGAAGTTGGTAAGGGAGCCTTTAGGCTCCCTAGGATGTCGAAAAAATGACGGTGACTGAAAGTTACGTTGCCGTGGGATTTATGGCTATACTTGGTATTCTTTTTCCACTTAGTCAATTCATAATCACTCGATTTGTCAGACCAGTTACTGATTCTGCAAATCCAAACATTACAAGATCTTATTTCTTACCTGGGTATGAAACTGATCATAGTATGTATCCCCGAAGATTATCTACATACGAATGTGGCTCTGAACCTGTAGGAAGTGCTATGATTCAATTTCATTTTCAATATTATTGGTATGCCATTATTTTCCTTGTGTTTGATATTGCATTTATGTTCCTTGCATTAGCAGGTACATTAACAATGAATGCTGATGCTAGTACTTCAAACCATGAAGAAGCAACAACTGCAATGTGGAATGCTGGAATATTTTTACTTCTAATGAGTTTGGGAGTATGGCATGTTTTCCGTAAAAGAGGACGCATCTATATATGAGGGATAATATGAGTGACGACGTTGAAAATTATACTGTGTTTAACAGTCGTGCATTAATCGATGTTGTTGGAAATGTAACAGATGAGGCTTTAAAGGCAACTAAAATTAAACAATTAATTGGAGTCTTGGGTGGAAGATTTTTCAATTGGGCTCAAAGAAAAAGCCTTTTCCCATTACATCTTGGTATCAAATGCTGTGCATTAGAAATGGCTGCTGCAGGAGCTCCTCGATTTGATGCAGAAAGATTTGGCGTATTCTTTCGATCCTCTCCGAGGCAATGTGATGTGTTATTAGTTAATGGGCCAATAAGCAAAAAATTTGCTGATCCAATAGTAAGGTTGTGGGAACAAATGCCTGAACCAAAATGGTGCATCGCGATGGGAGAGTGTGCAATTTCTGGTGGACCTTATTTTCAATCATACAACATTCTTGAAGGCGTTGACACCATAATTCCAGTTGATGTATACATTCCTGGATGTCCTCCTCGACCTGAAGCATTGATTGACGGATTTGGAAAATTACGTGAAAAAATCATCAGAATCGGAGCACCACCTGTAAAAGAAAGTGAAACAGATGCCCCAATAATTATTGGAGAAGATTAAGAGGGGAAAATTATGCAAAGTATATCTTCGAAACAAAATACTGCAGCAGTAGAAAATGCGGTTAATGCTACAAACACAAGATTTTCCGAAGCAGGCGTTCAAGCTGAAGCAAACCAACACAGAAGTGGAAAGAAATTTTCTTTTGTTCACATAACTTGTCCACCGAATCACTGGGAAAGTTTAGCAAAATGGCTACGTTTCGAACAAGGAGTTGATTATTTAGGAATGATTACAGGAGTGCATTATCCATTAGAGTTTGAATTTTTCACTGGAAAACCGGGTTATAATCCTGGAACACCTGAAAAAGGATGGGAGGTAATAATACACTTAACTCGCAAAGGAATTCGAAATCCAAAGGTTGGAAAACAAACAATGATGAATGCAACCAAATTAAAAGGATTAGACATACCTTTAGAATTTCAAGTATCATTAGTACTTCCCCAAACAGATGAGCCGAAAGTACCTAGTGTTCAATCTATTTGGGAAGGCGCTGATTGGAACGAAAAAGAAACATGGGATTTAGTGGGAATTGAATTTGAAGGCCATAAGAATATGATGCGCGTATTAAACCCGCATGATTCACCCCCTGGCTTCCATCCATTACAAAAACAACATAAAATTCGCTATCATAATCATAATGAAATGTACGATGATCCTCAAGGATTCATGCGTAAACCTGTAGATTCAGACAAAAAGAAATGAGGAATAGATATGGCTGAAATGTGGATTACAATGGGACCTCAACATCCAATGACCCATGGTCTGTGGACACTTAGAGTGAAAGTTGATGGTGAAACTGTTGTAGATACTGTTCCTGAATTAGGATACATCCATAGGGGTGTGGAAAAAATTTGTGAATCTCGTGACTTTACACAAATCACCCCTTATTGTGATAGATTATGTTACGCTTCTGCAATGACTTGGGCTCAATCATATATTTATGCTGCAGAAGATTTACTCGGGGCAGAAGTACCCGAACGGGCAGAATATATTCGATTGATTTCTGTTGAAATGCAAAGAGTTGCAAGCCATTTAATGTGGTTAGGTGCTTATTGTCCTGACGTTGGAAATTTAACTGTCTTTGTTTGGTGTCTTCGTGATCGTGAATTATTCCTTGATTTATTGCAAGAACTCGGAGGAAGTAGAATGCACTACAATTTCCCAAGAGTTGGAGGAGTAAAACGTGATTTGCCGATTGGTTTTGCAATGAGAGCAAGAGCAAAAATAGAAATGTTTCTAAAAAGACTTCAAGAATATGAAATGTTATTAGATGAATCTACTATTTTCTTAGTGAGGACCCAAGGAGTAGGAGCTTGTAAAGCTGAAGATATGATTAATGCAGGTGTTACTGGACCTAATGTTCGTGCTGCTGGAGTAAATTATGATGTTCGCTGGGCTCATCCTTACAGTGTTTATGACCAAGTTGATGGTGTTGCATCCATAGAAAAAGCATCATCAAATGAAGGTTCAGACTGTTATGATCGTTATAGAGTTAGAATGACAGAAATGGTTGAGTCTTGCAATATGATTCTATCTGCACTTGATAAAATACCTGGTGGTGCTGAAACACATTATAACAAAAAGGACGAAATGATCTACACTAAACCTCCAATAAGGGCTCCTGCAGGACAAACTGGTTTCCATCATTTTGAAGACTCTCGGGGAGAATCTACATTTTACTTAGTGGGAGGGGGAGGTAAAAAGGGACGCGGTGAATTCCCTTATCGTATGAGTATAAGATCCCCGATGTTTATTACAATTCCATATGTATCTAAAGTTATGATTGGTTATAAAGTTGCAGATATACCTGCGATTATGGGTTCCTTTGATCCCTGCATAGGAGAAACAGATAGGTGATTATTATGACAGATGATGCAAATTATGATTGGTTAAATGTTAATCTGGCTGTTGAAAATGGTGCAACAGATATCCATTCTGTAGCTTTTAATTCTATGGATCTTAATATGGGTACATCTTTTTGCTCTACTGAAGGTACTATCGCTGCTAATACATTTTTATTTGATACAATACCAAAATGTACGGGAGAATTTTTTGAAATATTCAATACTTCGGTAATCGCATTTACAATGTGTGTAATTGTTTTCACTATAATTATGCTCTCTCAATTCATTACAATAATTTGGACTGAAAGAAAA
>CAZMJH010000082.1:0-5765 GCA_964566595.1 uncultured Candidatus Poseidoniales archaeon | reverse complement strand
AATAAAATGGCACCGGCACAGTTCTCAAAATGATCAAAGAACTTTGTCATTATAAACAAAAACCGATTTCAATTTTAATGGTAACACATGACCCAGATTTAGCAAGTCAAGCAGATAGAATGCTATTACTTCGAGATGGAGTGGTTGCTGTAAGTGACATACGTTCTGCTTGGGGTTTAGATGAAGCAAAGGAGGATGAAGAAGAATGAGTGAAAAATACGGCCTCAAACAAAAAATTCGTGATTTACCTGATAATTTACGTTTAGCCACAATTGGTGCATGGCGAGGTAGAGAAAGAGGAATGGCAGTATTTGCAGGAGTATTTTTAGCTAGTTTAGTAATTACTACCGTATTAGCATATGGCGTAGGCCTCTCTCAAGCGTTTCTTTCAGGCTCTTTAGAGATTAGTGTGTATGATGGTAAAGTAGAATTTGATAAAGCACCAATTATAGGTCAAGAAGGATGGAGTAATAATACAACAGAATTACTCCAAGTTTGTGAGGAGTTAGTAATAAAAATCGAAATTTCGGATTGTACGGTTGCTTTTGGAATGAAAGGACTGCATTGTGCGCTTGATTTTGGTAATGAAGACGTTTTCAAAGCTATGCCATTGTTAATGAAAGAAGTGAATTCATCAGATAGTTTAAGAAATTGGAATATTGAAGAACTTTGGGATTATGAATATGTTACAGGCCCACCAATTGCAGATAAACGCGCAATTTCATTATTAGGCCCAGGGGCATTTGATGGAGTATTAGCAGAACGTTTTTCAGAGAATATTATTCATGAAATGGGAGCATGGAATACATCAGAAGAAGTTGAGCAACAACGAGGAGTCTACATTCCCTCTGATATTGCAGGACAAACAGATGCAAGGGTAGGGGATTCACTTGATTTTCTAACTTTTAATTATATTTCCGAAACAACTTATCCAGGAGAAATGTCAGAAGAAAATTGTGCAGGAGAAATTTACATTGTAAGTGAAACAGGATTTATGCATTGTCAATTTGAACTCATAGTTGAAAATTTAACAATTTTAGGTATTTACGAACCATGGCCACAAAGTAATCCTACTCTTGCCGCAAATCCAATTTATACCACATGGACAGTTTTGAATGAAACACAAAAACAAACATTAGTTGACAATGATCATATTTATTTTGGAATTACAATTTTTAGAGATTTACTTCCAACATCATCAACAGATGATGCAGCCGATTGGTTAGATGATTTTGGTAGATCAATAATGTATAAATCCACAGACGAAGGATATGATCTTAGTTCAAAAAATACATATGGGGATGAAGAAATTAAAGTTTATTATGTGGATATAATAAGTGGAACAATATTATTTCTCAATATATTTCTCGGTTTAGTACAATTTTTTGATTATATTATTATGATACCAATCATAATTCTTTCACTATCAGTTTTGGTGTATGGGCTTGTACTTTCTTTAGAACAACGAAGAAGAGAAATTTCAATTCATCGAGTTATCGGGGCTACTGCAAAAGGTTTACGGGGCATGGTAATGTTTGAATTGGCAGTAATTTCCAGCCTTGCATGGTTTATTGGATATGTGTTGTCAATTGCAGCAGTCCCAGTAGTATTAGCTAGCGTAGGTTTCATGCAATTTGAATCTAGTGATGTATCGGTTAATCCAACCATTAGTTTTGCAGCAACACTTTTTACAGCTATTGCTACACTAGGCCTTGCATTGATTTTTGGACGTTCTAGAGCAAAAGATTTCATGGAACTTGAAATTGATGAAGGTGTAAGAAAAGTACAAAAAGTAACGAAACCTAAAGTATGGTTATACTGGTTAATGTTTATTTTTGGGTCATTAGGGGCGATTGATACTTGGATGGAAATGAACGGTAGTGAAGATGGAATACTTACAAGTTGGTTTATAGAAGGTTTAGTAAATGTCTTTGGTCCATTTTTATTATGGATTGGTGGTGCATTAATCTTGGGCCGATTAGGAGCAGCTGGCCCCAAAATCGTTCAATTCTTTTTTAGTAGAACTCCCTTGTTGTCCGATGTTAAACGTGGATTAAAAGGCAGTGGTTCGACAGAGTCGGTCAATCGTTTAGCGGTAATTATGTTACTAACATTATCGATAGTAACTTTGGCAGCAGTACAGGGATACACAGGAACACTTGTTGATGAAAGAACAGCTGATGCGACTGTTGGAAGCGATCTTCAAGTGGTTACAAGTGATGCCAGAACAGCAACAGAAATTCAAACGTTTATTTCTGAATTTAGTAATAATGATGTAATTATATCGGCAGTAAATGTTCCTCAATTAGATTTAATTCCAGAGACAGGGGATTCTATTGGGGCTTTTGTATTGTTAGATGAAAGTGAAGAAATTCTCAAATGGCTCCCTCAAGCAATTCCTGGAGACGACATATCTGCAGCGATGTCCGCTTATCAAAATGGAGGATTTAGTGCAGGAGAGGATGCAGCCTACAAAATGGATTTATGGGGTTCTGGAAGAGGGGGGAGTTCTGACTCAGGAGATATCCTTCTTCTAGAAGACATGGAAGACACAGCAAATGTTACCTTTATTTGGGAAGAAATAGAAATAATCTTTCTAGAAACTAATTCTAGTGAAATCCCTGACCCCCAAGTAATATTAGAAGAATATAGTACTTTAATGGAAATTGATTTGAAAAATTTTGATTTATCAAATGCTAATTTTAGTGGTAAGGAATTTGGACGTACTGATTTTTCTAATACAAATTTATCAAATGCTAATTTTAGTGGTGCAAATTTAACAGAATCATTATTTTTTAATACAGATTTAACCGGAGCGAATTTTTCAGGTGCCAATTTACAAAATGCAATTTTTGCAATTCAACCTCAATTTTTTGCAATGACAAATTTCACAAATGCAAATTTAATAGGTTCATTTGAACCCGCAAGACTTTCCTTTTTTAATAATCCTTCAACATTTTTAAATTTTAATTTTTCAGAGATAGAAGGAGCAATATGTCCTGATGGGACTTTGGAAGTAGATACTAATTGCGAAACAGGATTTGGTATGATGCCAACTCCATTATTACAACCATTTTTCATCACTCCCTCTAATATTCAAATCAATACAATACCGCATAACACAACTTTGAGATACATCGGCATTCACGAATTTATTCCTGGTGTATCTGAGGGTGAAATGGAATCAAAGATAATCATTGGAGAATCAGGATACCGAGCACTAGTGGGGGATTCCTATGTAGATAATTTATCTGCAACGACTTGGATTGTTAAAATTGAAGGTATTTCGGGGGATGAATTAACGGCTCTTCGTACAAGTATCGAAGCGGATTCAAGATTTGAAAGTGCACAAGATTGGGAAACTGCACATGAAGCAGTAGAAAGAAATGGAGGATTGATTTATGGAACACCGGGATTGTTAAGTTTACAATTTATTGTTGCAAGTATTGCTGCGGTTGCCTCAGCTTTCGTATTCCTTTCTTTAGTACTTAATCAGAGACAAAAAGAGTTAGCAGTATTGCAAGCAATTGGAGCAAGTCCGAATCAAATTATTCGTTTAGTATTATTTGAGATATTATCAATTGTGGTTGTATCAATGTTATTGGGCGTTATTTTAGGAATGGGAATTGCTCTTTCATTTAATGGATTATTTGGAGTATTTGGATTTATTTTCCAACTATTAGGAGGATCATCAGAATCTCCAATTAGTAGAGAATTGGTTTGGCCATGGTTAGAATTAGGAATCGTATCTGTTGCTGTATTTATAGCAGTATTTATGGCATTATTAATTACTACTCGTAAAGCGTTACGTTCAGATTTAGCTAGTGTACTCAAGGGGGAATAAAATGTCTGAAGAAATCAATACAATTCTAGAGGCCGAGGCACTTTACCATGTTTACGAATCCAAAGCAGAAGACGGTAATGTGGTTGCTTTACGAGGGTTACATGTTAAGATAAGGCCTGGAGAAGCAGTAGCAGTCGTAGGGCCATCAGGTTCTGGGAAATCAACATTATTGAAATGTCTTGGTGGTTTAATGAAACCAAGCGCAGGTAAAGTTTCTCTTAATGAAAATAATATGACAAGACTTACTGGACAAGAATTAGTATTATTGAGACAAAAAACAATTTCATTTATTTTTCAAGAAGGGAACCTTTTACCACATTTATCTGCATTAGACAATGTTGCACAACCATTGCGTCATCAAAATATTGCACCAAAAGAAGCAAAACAACGTGCTATGGATTTGTTAACAGAATTAGGCATGGGACATAGGGCGAAAGGTTTGCCAGCCACATTATCCGGAGGAGAACAACAGCGTGTAGCAATAGCAAGAGCCTTGATTACAAATCCACGTTTAATTTTGGCAGATGAACCTACAGGTGCATTAGATCCAGTAACTAGTCGAGAAGTACTTGCTTTATTCAAAGAATTACATGAAAATAAAGGTGTGGCGTTTTTGATGGTAACTCATAGCGCTGAAGTTGCAGCATTTTGTGATAGAAGCCTTGAATTGAGGGATGGACGTTTTGTAGCTCAACATGGCACTGATTTAGAAGTTGAAGATTTGGCTGAGTCAAGAGAATTAATTGTTGATGATATTGGAACAGTTGTATTTCCTCCAGATATACTTTTACAAATGGGGGGTGCAGGGCGTTATGAAGTTGAAAATGTAGGGGATGGGCGGTTAGTACTTTCTTCAACTGAAGAGTCCAAACCATCATTATTGGGAGGTACAACAACATTAGTTGATTTCTGTCCCGCTTGTAATCATGAATATAAAGATAAAGAAATACAATTATGTCCAGAATGTGGGGCTGTTAGATCAATATTGATGGGGGAGTGATTAATATAGAAATTTCCGGAACAATAGTGAAAATATGTACATTTATTTTTGGACCAATTATCTTAGCATCTTATTGGTTTGGAATATCAAAAATGGAAGACCCAATTGCCTTGTGGGGGGGGATACCTGAAAATTTCAGGCCTGCAAATATATTTTGTATGATTCTTGCAGCAATAGGTTTTCTAATGGTGTGGTGGTTATTTTTATTTAAATGGGATGCAATATTAGTTGAATCATTAAATTGGCCGTGGGCAGAAAATGAAACAGGGGGGCATGCAAGATTATTGCTTGCCTTTTTATTGGTAATGGTACCTTCAGCAACATGGTTAGAATTAACAAATTTTCATATTGTTAACAATTATTCGTGGACTCCCTATTTAGTAGTTGGAATTCTGGTTTTAGTTGCAATAGGTAATATTTTGTTAGGATTATTGGCTTGGAGCGCATATCAAGAAGGATTAGAAGGAGCCATATGGGCAGTAATTGGCGCAGGTTTGTTAAGTATTCAAGTAATAATAAATGACGCTATTTGGTGGAGTATTAAATTTCCTTGGTGAAATTTTTTAATTATTATTTTCAAATTTTTCAATTAATATCTTATCATTTTTTAAATTATTTTCGTATGCTTTATTTACAAAAGAAACAAATTCTTTTCCAACTTCATGATGAAATTTTTCAGAATAATGATTAATATCAGTTCCATTTGAAGCAAGTGCTTTTTCACGCCCAACTTTATTTAAAACACCGGTAGGATCATAAAAATTATAACCAATTGTTGATGAATGTTTTAGAAGTAGATTTGATATTTCAGAACGCGATTTAATTAGATTACCCGGAACATTAAAAATTGGTACAACAATTGTAGGTTTATTTATTTCTTTAATTAATTCTTTTAATGAAACAATTAATTCTTCTGGTGTT
>CAZMJH010000081.1:0-5799 GCA_964566595.1 uncultured Candidatus Poseidoniales archaeon | reverse complement strand
ATCCAGTGCCAGCGATATGTGCTTGACATCCCAATCTTCTGTAATCAGCCAACCATTCCAGTCACCAGTGGAATTCATCTTGGAGAATGCCAACTTCCCATTATGATAGTCATGCGCGATGTGCGGCTTACCCAAGTGGTCTACTTCAATATCGCAATATCTCCCCGAAGATGCAGAGATACTTGGTAATTCATCTGAAACGACATTGTTGTTGATTACCCAATCCGTTCCACTATAGTACGCGTAGGCAATCTTCCCCATATTTGACGAGGCAGACATCCAATAGCAGATGTGAGGGATATCACTGTCACTTAGAGCCAAATTCATGTTCATTGCATGCCAAGTATTTCCTTGAGAGCCAACTGACATCGTTGTCCATCCAGTACCGTTCCAGAAAACATATTTGAGGATATTACTCTTTCGATATATGATGTGTGGGTTATCTGTGGAGTCGGTTTTGATTGATGAAACTACAGAGCCCCCGCTATTTGGAATAATTTCATGTGACCAATTGTCCCCATCAAAATGCGAGTATTGTATATTTGAATTATTTCTATATGAAAGATGAGGCAAATCATTACTATCCAAAGTTAGGGAAATTCCTTGTCCAAAGGCATTTGAAGAATCACCAGGTCCTTTTATAGCTACAGTTTGAGTGTTCCATGCTTCAATCCCAGTTTCTAATGTAGCAGTCACATTCAAAGTCGCATAAGTCACGCCTTTAATCCCTGAATTGTTAACATTAACATTCTCATAAGCGAAGTGTGGAACATCATCACTATCCAATTGCATGGAGTGACCGCCGCGATATTGCGTCATCATACTGTCAACGATTACAGCAGAAGGGCCAGATAGTGATAAATATCGTAAATTCTTATCCGAAGTATGATAATAAGAAAAATGAGGATTATTATTGAGATCTATACTTATTGAAGCATAATCCCCTTCTTCATCCACTGCTTTAAACATCCAAGTACCATTATCCTTAACCGCATATCTGAGTTGTGAATTACTTGCATCATTGTAAGCAATATGTGGTTCATCATTACTACCCATAGCAATAGATGTATATTCTCCCACTAACCCTTCACTGTCAACAGTTTCTGTAATCCATTCTGTGTTATTGAGGTATGAATACATCAAATCATTAGAAGTTTGATTGAAAAAGGAAATATGAGGAACTCCATTACTATCTAAATCAATTGAAGTATGTTTACCAACTGAATTCGTACCATAAACAGTGGTTTTCTTCCAATTATAACCATCAAAAAACATGTACATCAAATCTGCAGAAGTCTGATTATAGTAAGTTATGTGAGGCATATTACTTGAATCAAGAACAATAGACGTATATTCTCCAACATTGTATGCCCCTCCATCAAGAGTCATTGTAATCCATGCAGTCCCATTATAGTATGAGTATTTCAGATCCTCATTAGTATCATCACGATAGGTGATGTGTGGATTTTTATTACTACTTACAGCAATAGAAACATAAGAACCTACTTCACCTGCTTCATCAATAGTAATATTAGTCCAATTAATACCATCGAAATGTGCATATTTTAAATCAAATGATGTTGTATTTTGATACGCTATATGAGGTAAAGCGCCAGAATCTAAAACTATTGAGGAATACATTCCCACATCATCATCAGAATCTACGACAGTTGTGTTCCATTCCCATCCATTGTAAACAGTGTATTTTAAATCACGATTAGTTTGATCATAGTAGGCAATATGTGGGATTACGTTTGATTCAAGAGCCAGTGAACTATACTTACCTACATCTCCTGTTTCATCAATATTTTTTGGTAGGTTTCCAATTGAAAAAATCATGGTATCTTTAGAATTAGTTAAAGTTTCTAAAACTAAGGGAGAAGTTGACATTAACATCATTAATATTGTTAAAAAAAGTGTTTTGAGAATTATTCTTCTTATCCGCATCATGTATGGGAGACAAATCTAAGATATATCATTAATCATAAAAAAAATTTAGTAAAAGTAACGCTAAATAATATGACGGAATAGACTTTTTTCCCTACTTATCCTCCGATATAAGACATTTCTATTTTTTGTTTAGTGGTAGTATATTCGGCTCTGAGCTCTGAAAAACGGTCATCTCTTTGTTCCCAAATATGTTTAATTTTTTTACTTAAATTGCCACCATTGCGTAATATTTCCTTCAAATCAAACCCTTGAAAGCCAAATAGGCAAGTAAACAATTTACCTTCAGAGGATAATCTTGCCCTAGTACAATTTGAACAAAAAGGTTCAGAAATAGAGGATATAATTTCTATTATTTGGCCTGATGTTTTTTCAATCCATCGTTCTGCAACATCAGATTTACTTTTTCTACCTATTAATTCAAAATTATAATTAGTATTTATTTTTTCTAGAATTTGATCTTTAGTCATTACTTGATTTAAATCCCAATTGTTAGAATTTCCAACATCCATGAATTCAATGAATCTAAGTATGATGTTTTTATTTTTGAAAAATTCTATTAATGGGATGATTTGATTTTCATTAATATCTTTCTTTATTACACAATTTATTTTTAGATTCGTAAACCCTTCATTAATTGCAGACTCAATGCCATTTAGTACACGATTTACAGGGATTTTTGTATCATTCATACTCTCAAATAATTCCGGATCAAGAGCATCTAATGAAATTGTAATTCTATCTAATCCCGCAAGTTTTAGATTTTTTGAATTTAAATCTAATAGTGAACCATTTGTAGTAAGTGCAATTTCAATATTTGGATATGAACTCTTAATTAATTTGATTAATTTATGCAAATCTTTTCGTAATAACGGCTCGCCTCCAGTTAATCGTATTTTTTTGAGTCCAAATTTTTTAAAACAATCAATTATTTATACAATATCTTCATAGGTGAGCATTTCTTCACGTGGAATGAATTGCCAATTACTATTGAAAATTTCACTAGGCATACAATAAGTACATCTAAAATTACAACGATCCGTAATTGAAATTCTTAAATCTTCCAAATTTCGGCCCATTTTGTCCTTGAGTGTAATATTGCCCACAATGAAAGCAGAGATGAGGCCATAGATTGTAGTTGTGGCTTAAAGGACTATAATCGGGTTTAGTTCTGGCTACACATGTACATGGATTCAGAATCAATATCCGAGATTGAATTCGCAGAGCCTTCATTTTCGAATTATTCTGAAAATCAAAATGAAATATTAACGATTAAATCAAAAAATAACTTAATAAATCAGATAAATTGGAGATTGCCATGTTCAAAAAGTCATTTTATTAGGTGGTTATTACTTGCTGCTCAATCTAATGAAAAAACCATAATTAAAGCTCCAAGTGATATTGGTAATGATGTTTTATCATGTGCAAGAGTGTTAGAAAAATTAGGAATTGAAATAAATAAATATGAGAATTATTGGACAGTTAAAGGATATAATTTACGTAATTGTAAAAAAGGTCCAAAAACATTAGATTGTGGAAATAGTGCTACGACTTTAAGATTCGTAACTATGTTAGTTGCTAGAAATGGTATAGAGGCAATAATTACAGGCGATGAATCACTTTCTCAAAGAAATTTTTCAGATTTAATAACTATTTTAGAAAAAGGAGGAATTTCAGTAAAAAGAGATTTTTCAAATAAATCATTGCCATTTAGAGTAAAGGGCATTTGGGAGTTAGATGAGATAAATGTTTTAACAGAAAAAACATCACAATTAATCTCTGCTTTATTAGTTACAGTACCAAGTTCTATAGGGGGAAATAGATTTAAGATTTCACAGAATGTAGTTTCAAAACCTTATTTTGAACTTACAATGAGATTGTGCAAAAAAACAGGAGCAGTTATCAATTTATCAAAAAATAATATTGAAGTATCATATTGGAAACCTACGTTTTTTAATGAAATTAAGATTCCAGGAGAGGCATCTTTGATTACATATCCTTTATTGTTTAGTAAATTGCATGGATGTGATGTTTTAATACAAAACTGGCCAAAAATTCACGATACGTTGGGATTTGACATATTTGAATCATTATCCTCATCTTTTGGGTTGGGTTGGAAAGAAGATAAATATGGGAATATTTGTATTTCTAATTTAGGTAATAATTCCAAATTATCACTTAATATTAAAGACAACATTGATTTGATTACACCATTAGCTATCTTGATGGGGATTTCAGATGGTGGAATTATAGATGGAATTAAGAATGCAGAAAATAAAGAATCAAATCGTATTAAATCCACATTTGATTTGTGTAAAAATTTTGGAATAATTATGGGTGGTGAGTCTAATATGCTAATTTCTAAATCAAAATTACAAAAACCTAAAAATCTTATTTTAACCAAAAAAGATCACCGATTACAGATGTCAGCAATTATGTTACTAAGTTATACAGGTGGGAAAATAGAATCGATTCCATGGTATGCAAATAGTGATCCAATGTTTCTTAATAGGATACAAGAATATGGAGTAAGTATTAACTAACCATGTCTTCCAAAATGCCTGTCTAATTCATCCAATGAAATTTTTAATGCGGTTGGGCGACCATGAACACAAGCCCATGGATTTGGAATACTTTTCATATCTAAAAGTAAACGCCTCATTTCTGGTAAACTAAGTATTTGATTTGCTTTAACGGCCCCTCTACAAGATTGCATAAATGCAACATGATCTTTTAATGCTTCAACAGAATTTAATCTTCTTCCATCATCACCTATATCTTGAATTAAATCACTGAAAAAATCTATTATTTTTTCTGAAGGAAGGGCTTCAGGTTGAGCAATTAACCTCCATTTTCCTTCTGATTCATCTACTATAAAACCAAGTTCTTCAACTCTTTCTTTTTGAGATCTTAATCTTTCAGATTCTATTGGTGTAAGTGATAAGATAAGGGGTTCAAGTCTAGATTGAGGTAACCAAGATTGTTTTGAATAACGTAATCGTTCAAATCTAATTCTTTCATGCAATGCATGCTGGTCGACTAAAAGTAATTCCTTTCCTGTTTGTACAACAATATATGAGTTTGCAAATTGGCAAAGAGGAATCATGTCTGGTAAGTTATTACTATTTGCCGAATTAATTTTTGGTTCATTAATAGGGCTTATAGATTTAATTTTTCCAGAATGTCTATGCAATTCTCTTTCTTCACTTGAAAGTGCAGGAGATATTGGTTCAGTATCCATTCCAGGTAAGGTTTTTTGAGTTGATGGTGCCTCACTTATTTGGATCTCTTGTGTACTTTCTTTATCTTCTTCTACAATTTCATAATTTAAAGATAATTGTTTTCCTGCTGATTCTACCCATTTTGGTTTATTAGTGTTTGATACAGTATTTTCGAAATCATGTTTTTCATTTGCAATTGATATTCCACTTAATTTACCTTTATTTTCTGGTTGTGTGGGTATTTTTGAAAGAGTATGTTGTATACATCTTTCTAATCTTTGAAGGACCCTCCATGAATGCTTCAATCTAATTTCTCTTTTTGTAGGGTGCACATTTACATCTAATTCGTTTGCTGGTAAATTTAGATTTAAAACTGCAACAGGATGTCTACCTACCATTAATCTTGTATGATAGCCTCTACGTATTGCATCTGAAAATGGATGACTTGTTACTACTCTATTATTTACTAATATGTGCACATCATCATTCCGTCCTCGTGTTAGATCCGGCGGAGAAATCCATCCGGTCCATACCTCCTTTCCTGGAGCATCATCATCACTAGGAGGTGATTGTAATGAGATTAATTTGGTTGCTGATAATCCAAGTAAATCAAACAATCGATCTTGTAAAT